>CAVJGY010000160.1:0-3929 GCA_963648915.1 Acutalibacteraceae bacterium
CTACCGTTTCTTCGATATCGTCCGCGGTGGCATCGACAAGGGCGTGGGTCTGGCCGACCTGTGCGAGAAGATGGGGCT
The DNA here is from genome assembly GCA_963648915.1 of Acutalibacteraceae bacterium. Classification (GTDB taxonomy): domain Bacteria; phylum Bacillota; class Clostridia; order Oscillospirales; family Ruminococcaceae; genus Faecalibacterium. Next base: position 79 of record CAVJGY010000160.1, read on the forward strand.
GACCTTGGCCGAAGCAGTTTCGGCGGGCGACTCGGCCAACGACGTCGGAATGCTGAAAGCGGCAGGTCTGGGCTGCTGCATGGCGAACGGCACGGAGGACGCAAAGGAGGCCGCTGACCGCATTATCGGCGATGTGCGGGAGAACGGCCTTGCCGACCTCATTGAAGAGCTGTGGTTCGACGGCCCGGAGGCAAAGCCCTCCGGAAACGACCTCGGTTCGGCATGGGGCAAGTTCGAGAAGGAAGCGGTCAACAAATGAGCTTTGAACCCGTTTACAGTGAGAACAGCCGTGCACTGATTCTGGGCACATGGCCCAGCCCCAAAAGCCGGGAGATGTCCTTTTATTATGGGCATCCGCAGAATCGGTTCTGGCCGATGCTGGCGGCTCTGACAGGCGAACCCGTCCCCGGCCGGGAGGACATCGCGGCAAAGAAGCAGATCATCCTCCGGCATGGGCTGGCTCTCTGGGATACCCTCGAGAGCTGTACCATCACCGGGGCGTCGGATGCGTCCATCAAGGATGTCGTGCCGAACGACATCGCGGGCTTACTACAGAAAGCTCCCATCGAGGCGGTGTTCTGCAACGGTGCGACGGCCTATAAAATCTATACCAAATACCTCGAGCCGGTCAGCGGCATCCCGGCGGTCAAGCTTCCCAGCACCAGCCCGGCAAATGCCGCCTGCCGACCCGAAAAGCTAAGGAAAATTTGGGGAGAGGCTCTTCGTCCTTGGCTCCCCTGATAGGGGAGCTGTCACCGCAGGTGACTGAGAGGTTTTACAGATGCAGCTTGTCCAACCTCTCCGCCATCCCTTCGGGATGTCACCTCTCCTTGTAGGAGAGGCTTTTGTGCTATTGCAAAGCTTTGATAAAAGACAAACAAACGATTTCAAACCTGTAAATTATTCGTGAAACGCTTGAGTTTTTTGCAAAAGGCTTCTATTATTGAGAGTACAGGGGGAGCGAACCTCCCCGGAAAAGGAGAAACAGAATGAGCAAAATCATTCGCACCCAGAAGCCCAGCGTCCTGCCGTGGTATGCGGCGGCGGTCGTTTTTGTGGTGCTTTGCGCTCTGCTCCCGGTCTACAAGCTCTGGGCGTTGCTGGTGGCGTTGGGCGTGTCGCTGGTCGCATTCGGTGCGGCGCAGAAAATTTGTCCGCCCCGTGTCATCGAGACAGAAGTGCCGTTCCATACGGGCGTCGGGGATGTCGACTCGATGCTGACCGACATCCAGAGTAAGCTGGATACCCTTCACGCCCTGAACGAGGCTCTGCCTGACCCGAAGCTTTCGGCGGCCATGACCCGGATGGAAAAGGCCGGACGCTCCATCGTCGAGACGGTAGAGGCGAACCCAGCCAAGGCCAAGCAGATACGGCGGTTTGCGAACTACTATCTGCCCGACGCCGTGAATGTGCTGGAACAGTATGCGAAGCTGGCAAAGCAGGGGGTGCGGGGTGAGAATGCCGCATCCATCCGTGCCGAAGTCGAACGGAACGCGGATTCCATCGCGACGGCCTTTGAAAACCAGCTGGACGCCCTGTATGCGGCGGAGAGCATGGATCTTTCGGCCGACCTGACTGTATTGCAGAACATGCTCAAAGGGCAAGGATTAAGTAAGTAAAATTGGATCTCTGGAAAGGAAGGAATCTCCAATGGCTGATAACAATACTCTGAATTTTGACCTCGATGCACCCGCAGTCCCGACCCTGACGCTCGACCCGGTGGAAGAGCCGAAGGCGGAGGAAAAGAAGCCCGAGCCTGCCCCCGCACAGGAGCCGCAGGTCACCCTCAGTCCCGAAGAGCAGGCGATGGTGGATTCCTTCGCCCAGAAGATCGACATCACCAACAGCCAGCAGGTGCTTCAGTATGGCTCGGCCTGCCAGAAGAAGATCGGCGACTTCTCCGAGGCCGCACTTGCAAAAGTTTCGACCAAGGACTTGGGCGAGGTTGGCGATATGATCACTGACCTGATCGGCGAGCTGAAAAGCTTCGACGCCGCAGAAGAGGAAAAGGGCTTCCTCGGCTTCTTCAAGAAGAAGGGCAACCAGATCGACCAGCTCAAGACCAAGTACAACAAGGCCGAGACCAACGTCGAGAATATCCAGTCCATGCTGGAAAAGCATCAGGTGCAGCTGCTCAAGGACATCGCGATGCTCGACAAGATGTATGACCTGAACATGGCCTACTTCAAAGAGCTGAGCATGTATATCCTCGCCGGCAAAAAGAAGCTGGAAGAGGTGCGGAATGGCGAACTGCAGCAGGCGATGGACAAGGCGAAGGCCTCCGGCCTGCCCGAGGATGCACAGAAGGCCCGCGACCTCGCCGACCAGTGCGAACGCTTCGAGAAGAAGCTCTATGACCTCGAGCTGACCCGGAATATCAGCCTGCAGATGGGCCCGCAGATCCGCCTGCTGCAGAACAACAACGCGATGATGGCTGAAAAGATCCAGTCCACCATCGTCAACACCATCCCCCTGTGGAAGAACCAGATGGTGCTGGCTCTGGGTCTGGCACACAGCCAGCAGGCGATGCAGGCAGAGCGTGCCGTTACCGATATGACGAACGAGCTGCTCAAGAAGAACGCCGAGGCTCTCAAGATGGGTACCATCGAGACGGCGAAGGAGTCTCAGCGCGGCGTCGTGGATATCGAGACCCTTCAGCAGACCAACAAGAGCCTCATCGAGACGCTGGACGAGCTGAACAAGATCCAGAACGAGGGCCGTGCAAAGCGTGCAGCGGCCGAGCAAGAGCTGAACCGCATCGAGGACGAGCTGAAACGTAAGATGATGGAGATTCACGGCTAAAATGGCGAACGCAGATTTTTCAAGAAATCAGAACCAGACCGCACCCGGCGGCTTTGATGCGGGCAGCTACCGCGAAAAAGCAAAACCGCAGGCAGAATTGCAGCTGACCCCGTTCCAGAAAAAGCTGGCAAAGCTCGAAAAGAGCCTGCCGTCGGCTCTTGGAACGCAGGCTGTCGCCGCCCTTCTGATGGTGGTCGTCATGCTGGCGTCGGTGGTGGGCTTCGGCGGCGGAAAGCTCCGTGCCAAGTACAACGAAGCGTCCCAGTGGTACACCGTCGGTGTGTCGGCGGACGGCGGCTACAACCTCAGCGAGGAGCTGACGACCCGGCAGAACACCGCCGCAAATATCATCACGACGGCCGCAAATACCCTCGGCGCGGACAACGCGGAGGTTCTGGCGGCGCAGGACGCGCTGACCGTGTTCAGCAACGACTTAGACGGCCTGAATGCGGGCAAGACCCGGATGCACGCTGTCTATGAGGACGATGCCGCCCTTGGCGCGGCCATCGACCAGCTCTACGCAAAATTGCAGGAGCAGGCCGCTGACCCCATGAAGATGGGCGCAGTCCAAGGGCAGTATGGACAGTTCAACAGCTCGGCGACCGTTATCGGAAACCTGAGCTACAATCAGGCCGTGGCCTCCTATCAGCAGGAGACGAGCGGCTTCCCGGCAAGCCTTCTCAAGGGCTTGTTCGGCATTAAGGAGGTTGAGACCTTCTCATGAAAACGATGAAAAAACTTTCACGGCGGCTTTGTGCCGCAATGCTTCTTGTTGTGGTCGGTCTGGCGGCGGTCTGCCCGGCGGCGTTTGCGGCCAAGGCACAGCTGCCCGACCTTCCCACCGACCAGCGGGTGGTCGACGATGCGAATGTCCTCAGCGACAGCACGACCCAGACCATCGAAAATCTGAACCTGCAATTGCAGGAGCAGTGCAAGGGTGCGCAGATCGGCGTGCTGACCGTCGAATATACGGGCAGTCTCTCCACCGAGGATTACGCGACCGAAGCGTTCAACACTTGGGGCGTCGGAAGTTCCAGTGAGAACAACGG
>CAVJGY010000161.1:0-3924 GCA_963648915.1 Acutalibacteraceae bacterium
GGTTTGGTTATCATTCTTGATTTTGCACCGCAGCCGCGCCGCCGATGATCTCGGTGATTTCCTGCGTGATCGAACCCTGACGGGTGCGGTTGTATTCCAACTGCAGGTCGCGGATCATGTCGTTCGCGCTCTTGGTCGCGGAATCCATCGCGGTCATACGCGCACTCTGTTCGGCACAGTAACTCTCGGTCATTGCGCCGAAGATCATGCCGTGCATATAAATAGGCGCGGTCTGCTCGAACACCGTCCACGCATCCGGCACCATTTCGACCTCGCCCCGCGGGTCACCCAGACCCTTGGATGCGGGCTGCAAGTGTGCCCGGTCGAGGGGCAGAAGCCGAACTATGACCGGCTCGCTCGTCAGTGCGTTCTGAATTTTGGTGTAGATGAGATAGATCTCATCCAGATTTCCCGCCTTGAAGTCGTCGATGGCGTCCACCGTGATGTCACGGGCACGCTGCAGGGTCGGGGCGGTCGCGCCGTACTGGAACTCCTCCACCAGACGAGGGTCTTTGTGGAGCAGGGCACGGTAGCCCGTCTGACCGATGACGTAGAACTTCGCGTTCGGGTCGTCGCCGCACTGCGCCTTGAGGAACTTGAGCAGGTTTTGGTTATATGCGCCCGCCATGCCCTTGTCCGCCGTCAGCACGATGTACGCCCGCTTGGGGTTCTCGGTGTTCCGCTCGTGGAAGAACGGATGCACCGGCTCATCGGGCAGATGGGGAACGACACGGGAGATGGTATCTCTCATGCGGGTGAAATAGGGCTGGACGTTCTGATAATTCTGACGCGCCTTCCGGAGCTTGGACGAGGAGATCAGATACATCGCGTTCGTGATCTTCTGGGTGTCCTGAATGCTCTCGATGCGCTCTTTCAGCAGCTTACTGGACGGCATGGCTGTCGCCTCCCGCAAATGCTTTCCAGGCGTTCAGGATGGTGTCGACCTGCTCCGGAACAAGTTTTCCAGTTTTCTGGATCTCGTCCATCGTGCCGGACACATCCGCGCGGAACTGACGCACAAATGCGGAGGTTTTCGCCCGCTGTTCTGCGGTGGGGATCTCGTCGAGTGCGCCGTGCGAAGCGAGAGTCAGGATGACGACCTGCTCGGCGTCGGACTTGGGCTGATACAACGGCTGCTTGAGCATCTCCATCAGAGCCTTGCCGTGCTCCAGCTGGCGGCGGGTCTCCGCGTCCAGATCGGAACTGAACTGTGCGAAGGACTCCATGTCCTTGTACTGTGCCAGCTCGATACGAAGGTTTGCGTTGGCCTTCTTCATGGCCTTGGTCTGGGCTGCGCCGCCGACACGGGAGACCGACAGACCGACGTTAACGGCCGGGCGGTTGCCTGCGTTGAACAGCGCGCTCTCAAGGAAGATCTGACCGTCGGTGATGGAGATGACGTTGGTCGGGATATAAGCCGAAACGTCACCCGCCTGCGTCTCAACGATGGGCAGAGCCGTAATGGAACCGCCGCCGAGGTCGTCCCGCATCCGGCAGGAACGCTCGAGCAGACGAGAATGCAGATAGAACACGTCGCCGGGATAGGCTTCACGACCCGGAGAACGACGGAGCAGCAGCGAAATTGCACGGTAAGCAACGGCGTGCTTGGACAGGTCGTCGTAGACGATGAGGACGCTCTTGCCCTGTGCCATGAAATACTCGGCCAGAGCCGTACCTGCATAAGGTGCGATGTACTGCAGCGGTGCGCTGTCGCTGGCCGTTGCTGCCACGATGGTGGTATATTCCATTGCACCGTGCTTTTTCAGGTCCTCGGCAACGCGGGCGATGGAGGACGCCTTCTGACCGATGGCAACATAGATGCAGAGGACACCCGTGTTCTTCTGGTTCAGGATGGCGTCGGTCGCAATGGAGGTCTTGCCGGTCTGACGGTCGCCGATGATCAGCTCACGCTGACCGCGGCCGATGGGGAACATCGAGTCAATGGCAAGGATGCCGGTGTGAAGCGGAGTGTCGACGCTCTGACGTTCCAGAATGCCGGGGGCTTCCTTCTCAATGGGGTTGTAGCCGACCGACTCGATCGGGCCTTTGCCGTCGATGGGCTCGCCCAGCGGGTCAACGACACGGCCAAGGAAGCCGTCGCCGACCGGGATGCCCGCACGCTTGCCGCTGCGGGTCACCATCGTACCGACGCCGACGGTCTCTGCACCGTCGAACAGCATAATGCCGAGACGACCCGGCTCAACGCTTTCGACCATGCCCTTCGCACCGTTCTCGAAGGTGACGATCTCGCCGTAGACGGCGCGGTCCATGCCTTCGACCTGAACGATACCGTCTGCCGATGCGATGACGCCGCCGCCCTCGGCAGTGGTAGCAGCCGGCTTGTAATCCTCGATGCGGGTCTTGAGGGTCGCCAGAGAGGGCTTGCCCTCCATCATCTGGTCGAGGGTGTGACGGCCGGAGTTGTCAAAGACCCGGCCACCGACCTGCAGCACATAGCCGGACAGGAGGCTCTCGTCGACCGTGATGTTCAGCAGAACTTCGGTGGCGTCGTAGAGCTTCTTAATTTCGTTTTTGATGCGGGTGATGTCCTCTTCGCGGGGCTTGCGGGCTGCACGCAGGTCAGCCTTCACGATCCGGTTGGCGGAGAAGAACTCGCGGCTGAACTCACTTGCCATCGCCAACACCCGCTTTCTGCAACAGGTCGTCCAGCATCCGTGCGTCGTCCTGCTGGGTCAAATTCCGAGCCAGCAGCTTTTCGCACATGGCGCGTGCCAGAGCGGTGGTCTGTGCGTCGGCTTCCCGCAGCTTGTGCTGACGTTCGGCCTCGGCTGCCGCCTTGCCCTCGGCAACAATGGCGTCTGCCTGACGCTGTGCGTCAGCGAGAAGCTGTTCTTTTTCCTTTTCGGCCTGCTTTTCGTAGGCCTCGCGACGCTGAGCAGCCTCAGTGTCGACGTTGCGCAGCTTGTCCTGCGCGGCATTCAGAGCCGTCTTTGCCTCGTTCTTGGAGGTCTCAGCGGCGGCGATGGCGTCATCCACCTGCTTCTGACGCTGCTCGATGATGTTCATGACAGGCTTGTACAGGAACTTCCGGAGCAGGAAGAACAGAATCAGGACGTTGACGACTGTATACAGAAGATTGATATTCAGTGTCAGCATTCGTCATGCCTCCGTTATCAACCCAGGAACAGGATGATCAGCAGAGCAACAACGAAGCCGAAAATTGCAGTACCTTCTGCCAGAGCTGCACCCAGCAGCAGGTTGGTCTGGATCTTACCAGCTGCCTCGGGCTGGCGGCTGATGGCCTCCGTTGCCTTGCCCGTTGCGATGCCGATGCCGATGCCGCCGCCAATACCAGTCAGTGCTGCAATGCCAGCACCCAGAGCTACCAATCCGTTCATAGTTATATCTCCTTTTATATTGTTATTCTTGGCTCTCCCCTGTGGGAGAGCCTTGGGGTCATTCCTCGTCTCCGATGCTCTCTTTCATGAACAGCGAAGTCAGGAACACGAACACATAGGTCTGGATCAGACCATCGAACAAATCAAAATACAGGCTGAACACCGCCGGGACGAACACCGGAACGACCAGCTTGATCAGCTCCATGATGACGAACGCGCCCAGCACGTTGCCGAACAGTCGCATACACAGGCTGGTGGGTCGGATGGCGATCTCGAGGATGTTCATCGGGGTCATGATGGGGGTCGGTGCGGCCAGACTCTTGAGGAAGCCCACACCGCCTCGTGCACGGATGCCCGAATACTCGATGAGGACGATGCTCATCAGTGCCAGAGCCGCCGTCACGTTCAGATCCTTTGTCGGGGGCTTGATGCCAAACACACCGATCAGGTTGGAGCAGGCGATGTACAGCGCGACCGTCATCAGGTACGGCACATAGCGTTTGCCCTTCTCGCCCAGCAGACCCACGAAGAAGTCGTTGATGGTCGTCACGACCAGCTCCAGCAC
>CAVJGY010000162.1:0-3911 GCA_963648915.1 Acutalibacteraceae bacterium
TCCACGGTCTTGGTAAGTTCAAAGCAGGAAGCCGCATAGCCGAATGCGGGGCGTCCGTCCTTTTCATCCTCGGTGTAGTGGAGCTTTTCCCACTTCACCGGGCGTTCCGTCAGCTCTGCATCGGTGAAAATGTGCAGCTTCGCTTCGCCGGAAGTCACCGTGCCGTTCTCGTACCGGAAGGTCTTGTCCGGCTTTTTCAGGGCGTCCTCTTTGGGGGCGAATTTCAGTTTCGGGATGATATTTAAGGTACACGGTGCGTCCGAGTGATTCTCTACGGTGTAGAGGACGGCGGCGGAGTTTTCCTCCCACGCCATCGCCAGCTTCCGCTCGACCATCACGCCCTTCGCGTGATACCGCCAGCAGGGAGTATACTGATAAGTAAAGCTGCTGAGGTTCTTCCAGCCGTCCTCGGCCTCTCCCTCAGCAAAGCTCTGGGTGGAGAGGAAGGTCTCCTCCTGCCCGACACAGAGCCGTTCTTCCAGCCGATGCACCAGCATGATCCGGCGGTTCGGGGCTTGTACTGCGGCCGTCAGGATGCCCTGATCGCACCGCGGCGAAGAGAACGCCGCCGTCGTGGACAGATAGCCGCCCAGACCGTTCGTCAGCAGAACGCTGACCTCCTCCGCACGCTGCTGTGTGCGCAACTCCTGCTTTCCATAAACAAATCGCATTCTTGTTTCCTCGTGCGCTGTCCGTTTCTCGAATGTTTCGTAAAGTTTCGTCATTGCAAAGCATAGCACGGTTTCTGCGTCCCGTCAATCATTTTTGCACAGTTCACCAAATTTCTCCTTACCTCACAAATAATTTTGCCGATTTTTATGCAAAATGCACCTTGCTTTTTTTCAAAATCTATGTTCCAATTATCTTAATAGAAACATTGCGAAACTTATTGTGCCGAAACTGCTGAAGTTTGGTTGTTTTGTTTCGGCCGCTGTGGTATGATATTTTGCGAACGAGTAAAAAAGGGAGGGATCAGATGGCAACTCTGGAGGATATCGCCCGCACTCTGGGCGTCTCAAAGGGCACGGTCTCCAAGGCACTGAGCGGTGCGGACGGAGTCAGCGAGGCCATGCGGAAATCGGTGGTCGAGACCGCCGTCGAGCTGGGGTATTCCCGTATCTGCCGGAAGGACGAGTCGCGCCGCATCGCGATCTTCATCACCAACATGGACTACGCCAAGCCCGAGGATTTCGGCTACGACATCCTTGTCGGCTTCCGGAAGCTGGCCGAGCCGGACGGCTATCAGGTCACGGTCATCCCGCTGGACTATACATTAGAAAACAGCTGCTCCTACGACGAGTACATGATGCAGCACAACTACATCGGCGGATTGTTTCTGGGTCTTTCGCTCAACGACCCGTGGCTGGAAGATTTCAAGACCTGCAAAACGCCCGCCGTCCTCTACGACAACTGTGTGCCCGGAAATCCCCGGGTCACCAGCATCAGCGTCGACAATGCCGAGGCGATGGATCAGGCCGTCCGGTATCTGAAGGGACTCGGACACCAGAAAATCGGCTACCTGAGCCACGCGCTCGGCTCGTATGTCTACCAGAAACGGTATCAGGCGTTTTTCCGGGCGTTGGAGGAAAACGGCCTGCCCCACGACGAAAGCCTTGGCAAATGCGATTTCTACACCTCGGTCTGCCTGTCGGAGCATCTGCCCGCACTGGTGGAGGAGGGCTGCACGGCCATCGTCTGCGGCCACGACCGCCTTGCCAACAGCGTTCTCATCGACTGTCAGGAGCGGGGCATCCGTGTGCCCGAGGACCTGAGCATTCTGGGCTTCGACGACCTGCCCCTCTGCCGGTTCACGCCCCCTCCCCTGACGACTATCCGGCAGAACCGGACGGAGCTGGGCAAGAGTGCCTACTTCGCCCTGTCCAGCCAGCTGCATGATGTCTCCATCAGCCTTATCCAGCTGCACACCGAGCTGATCATCCGCTCCTCATGCGACAAAGCTCCCCACCCCGAGGACAGTATTTCCCAAACCACACCCGTCACCGAAAAGGAAAACGAACCATGAACCAGAAAATCTCCGTGGAACTGAAGCACCGATACGAAAGCGAAGCGTTTGCCCGCGAAACCACCTACTCCGGCTCTCTGGGCGCAGACTACACCCCGGAATCCACCACCCTCCGGCTCTGGACGCCCCTTGCCGAGGCCGTCTCGGTCAACCTTTACCCTCACGGGAACGGCGGCGGCCGTCCCGAGGTGCACCCGATGGAGCGGAACGAGCAGGGCGTGTGGAGCGTCACGCTTCCCGGCGACCAGAATGGCCGCTACTATACCTACTCGGTAAAGATCGACGGTGCGGTGCAGGAGACGGGCGACCCTTACGCAATTGCAGCGGGCGTGAACGGTCTGCGGAGCATGATCCTCGACCTCGATTCAGCCGTTCCCGCCGGGTGGCAGGACGACCATCGGCTGGACATCCCGCCCCAGAAGCGGGTGGTCTGGGAGGTCGGCGTCCGGGACTTTTCGCAGGATGCTGCCAGCGGCGTCCGTCCTGGCTGGCGCGGAAAATATCTGGCCTTCACCCAGCCCGACACCACCCTGTGCAATGACGGCGTTCACCCCACCTGTGTGAACTACCTCAAGCAGCTTGGCGTGGGCTATGTCCAGATCATGCCGATGTACGATTTCGGCAGTGTGGACGAAGCAAAGCCTTTGACAAAACAATACAACTGGGGCTATGACCCCATCAATTTCAACGTCCCGGAGGGCAGCTACTCCACCGACCCCTACCACGGCGAGGTCCGCATCCGGGAGTGCCGCGCCATGATAAAAGCCCTGCACGATGCAGGCATCGGCGTTGTGATGGATGTGGTCTACAACCACACCTACCGCCACGAGAACGTCCTGAACCACGTCATGCCGGGCTATTTCTTCCGGGAGAACGAGGACGGCAGCTACTCGGACGGCAGCGGATGCAGCAACGAATTCGCCAGCGAACGCCCGATGGCGCGGCGGTATCTCATCGACTCGGTCGTCTATTGGGCGAAGGAATACCACCTCGACGGCTTCCGGTTCGACCTGATGGAAATTTACGACGTCGAGACGATGAATCAGCTTCGCGCCGAGCTGGACAAACTGCCCGGCGGCAAGAACATCCTGATGTACGGTGAGCCGTGGAAGGGCGGCCCGAGCGTTTTACAGCAGCCCGCCGCCAACAAGGACGCACTTTCCCTGCTGGATGACCGCATCGGCGTGTTCTGCGACAACACCCGCGACGCCATCAAGGGGCACTGTTTCTATGCCAAAGAAGCCGGATATGTCAACGGCGAATTCGACGCCTTCCGGGACATCCGGGAATCGGTCACCGCGTGGTGCTGCAGCGACGTCCTGCCCAAGCACACCCCCGGCCAGATCGTGAGCTATGTTTCCGCCCACGACAACTACACCCTCTGGGACAAGCTGCTTCTCGTCCGCACCGACCATCCGGATTACAACGTCTTTGACGCGGCGGCTCTGGCCGAGAACCGACTGGCCGCAAGCATCTATTTCACCTGCATGGGGATCCCCTTCCTGCAGGCTGGCGAAGAGTTCGCCCGCACCAAAAAGGGCGAGGACAACAGCTATGCGTCCTCTGCCCTGCTCAATCAGCTGGATTGGAAACGCACCGTCTCCTGTCCGGGTCTGGTCGACTACTACCGCGGCCTCATCGGTCTGCGGAACGCCTTCCCCCGCCTGAGTGCGCTGGACGCAGAAAGCCCCCGTGCGGTCGAGTTCCTGTCCGTGGAAGAGCCGCTGGTCGGCTGGGTGCTGCCCGCCGGGTCGACTGCTTCCGCATGGAATGCCCTCTGCGTGTTCTACAATCCCACGGCGGAGAACCACACCGTTTCTCTCCCCGAGGGAAGCTGGAAACTGCTCAGCGACGGCAGCTGCTCCACCCTGTGGCAGAGCGAAAGCAC
>CAVJGY010000163.1:0-3907 GCA_963648915.1 Acutalibacteraceae bacterium
CTTCGAGACCCTCTGCAAGGAGGCCAAGAAGTACGGCATCGGCATCGTGCTGGACGGCGTATTCAGCCACACGGGTTCGGACAGCAAATATTTCAACCGGGAGGGCCGCTACGGGGAGCACTGCGGCGCATACCGCGACCCGAATTCCCCCTATCGCCGCTGGTACGAGTTCGGCCCGCAGTTCAAGGGCGGATACCGCAGCTGGTGGGGCTTTGAGACCCTGCCCGAGGTCAACGAGGAAACTCCTTCCTACGTTGATTTCATCACGGGCGAGGGCGGCGTCATCGACACTTGGCTTCGCCGTGGTGCAGCTGGTTTCCGTCTGGACGTTGCCGACGAGCTGCCCGACAGCTTCATCGAGAAGGTCCGCACCGCCGTCAAGCGGGTCGGCCCGGACAAGTTCCTGCTGGGTGAGGTCTGGGAGGATGCGACCACCAAGTACGGCTTCGGCCACCGCCGCAGCTATCTGCTGGGAAAAGGTCTGGACAGCGTGATGAACTACCCGTTCAAAAACGCCGTCCTCGACTTCGTCAACGGCAAATCCGCAGAGCAGGCCTCCGAGGAAATCATGCAGATTTGTGAGCACTACCCCGCTCCCGCGATGGACACCGCCCTGAACTTCCTTTCCACCCACGACACCGAGCGTGCGTTGACCGTCATCGCCGACGAGCCGGCAAACGGACGAGGCCGGGAATGGCAGAGCGGACGCTGTGTCACAGGCGACGCCTACGAGGAGGGTATGCTCAAGCTGAAAATGGCCTACGCCATCATCTACACCCTGCCCGGCGTTCCCTGCCTGTATTACGGCGACGAAATTGGAATGCAGGGCTACCGTGACCCCTTCAACCGTGCTTTCTACCGCTGGGACACCCACGAGGAGCGTCTGCGCCCGGTGCTGGCACAGCTGGCGGCACTCCGTCACAGCTGCGAGGCCTTCAAGACGGGTGCTCTGCGCATCCTGCGGGCAGAGGACGGCATCCTTCATTACCAGCGTGTCGGCGATTTTGAGACGGCGGAGATCATCATCAACCGCACCGAGCACATCATCGTCGAGCCTCTGGCAAGCGGTAAGCACACCGAAGTGAACCCCATGGGCTTCACCATCGTGGTCGAGGAAGTCGGACATAACCCGAATCATAGTTACTACGATTATATTTAATCGTTTCAGGAGGACATCATGAACAAAACAAGACGTCTCACCGTTTTCTTTGCGAGCGCATTCCTGTTCTGTCTGCTCTTGACGGGCTGTCAGCCCAGCAGCAAGAAGATCCCTGTCCGTCTGTCCAACCAGTCCGGCCGGACGGTGACGGCCTCCATCGTCGCGACGGCCACCGCCACGACCGACTGGGGCTACACCTACGACACCGCAAATCCGCTCGTCAACGGCTACACGCTGGCGGCTGGCGTTGAGCAGGAGTTGACCCTTTCTTCGTCTGTCATCCGTGAGCCGATTTATCTCTACCTGAAGGACGACACCGGAAGCCACTGGTTCTACACCATCGAGTCCGTCCCGGCTCTCGGCGACTACATCAACCTTCAGCTCCGGATGGACGGCGACCGTCTGGCCGCAGACATCGACTGGGGCGACGGCAATGCCCAGACGCTTGAGCCGGTGACCGGAGCATACAATCTCTACAACGAGTTCTCCCGCTGGTATTACTGGGACATGGTGACCTACGAGGAGTTCCAGAACGAGGGCTTCTGGTTCTGCCTGCCCGGTTCTAATGACGCAAAGTGGGCGCGGGTCTTTGGCAGTGCCGACGCAGACTATGGCTACGCTTCGCAGGACGAGGCCGCCGCACACATGGTGCGGGTCACCTTCCCGGTCTGGAAAATGAACGGCAATAAGAAGGTCTCCTCGACGGCCTCCATCTGGATCAATTCGGCTCTTGCGGACGAGGTCGTTCAAATCTTCACCGAAATTTTCAACGACCCGGAGCAGTTCCCCATCAACAGTGTCGGCGGCTACAGCTGGCGCGGTGACAGCTCGTCCAGCGAACACAACCCCGGCTGTGCGATCGACATCAACCCCAACGAGAACTACCAAATTCGCTACGGTAATGTCGTGGTCGGCTCGTTCTGGGACCCCAGCCAGAGCGTCTACTCCATCCCGGAGGACGGCTCGGTCGTCCGCATCTTTGAGGCGCACGGCTGGTCTTGGGGCGGTGACGCATGGGCTGGCTACACCACGCCGACCACCACGGGCAACCACGATTACATGCACTTCTCCTATTTCGGCACCTGATCTCGCCAAAACACGCGGCATTTCGTAGCCTGCGCAACCGTTCATCAAAAATCTCTTGACCTTCTGCCCGGTATCTGTCTTATAATAAAGATACATCCACTTCAAAGGAGGGAGTTTTGATGTCCATCGACCCTATTTTCTGGCTCATCGCGGCCATCGGGTTTCTGGTTTTGGAGGGAATGACCTTCAACATGACCTCCATCTGGTTCGCCGTCGGCAGTGCCGCCGCACTGCTCAGCTGTCTGTTCTCCGGCTCGTTCCGGGTGCAGGCCGTTGTCTTTGTCGTCGTCAGCGCGCTCACTCTGCTGGCGTTCCGGCCGCTCGTCAGCCGTCTCCGTGTCCGGCACACGGCCACCAACGGCGACCGGAATCTTGGCCGGGAAGCGACCGTCCTGACCCCTGTTTCTGCCGAAACCACCGGCCGCGTCCGGCTGGACGGCGTAGACTGGAACGCACGCTGTGCCACCCCCGGCGACTCGCTCGCCCCGGGTGACAGCTGCAAGGTCTGCGAGATCCACAGTACCCTGCTCATCGTCGAGCCTATCCTGACCGAATCATCCATCCACTGACAAAGGAGTGCTATCATGATCACGTTTTTCGTCATCCTCGCATTGGTCTTTGTGGTTCTATTGATCGTCGTCACCAACATCGTCATCGTGCCGCAGTCGAAGGTCTATGTCATCGAGCGTCTGGGCAGCTACTCCGCCACATGGTCGGCGGGCCTGCACGTCAAAATTCCCTTCGTGGAGCGCGTTGCAAAGAAGGTCAGCCTGAAGGAGCAGGTCGCAGACTTCCCTCCTCAGCCGGTCATCACCCGCGATAACGTCACGATGCAGATCGACACCGTGGTGTTCTTCCAAGTCATGGACGCGAAGCTCTACACCTACGGCGTCAACCAGCCCATCTCGGCCATTGAGAGCCTGTCTGCGACCACCCTGCGCAACATCATCGGCGAGATGGAACTCGACCACACCCTGACGAGCCGCGATGTCATCAACGGCAAGATCACCGCCATTCTGGATGAGGCTACCGACAAGTGGGGCATCAAGGTCAACCGTGTCGAGGTCAAGAACATCATCCCGCCGCGCGAGATCCAAGAAGCGATGGAGAAGCAGATGAAGGCCGAGCGCGAGAAGCGTGCCGTCATCCTGAAGGCCGACGGTGAGAAGCAGGCCGCCATCACCGCCGCAGAGGGCGAAAAGGAGGCCGCTATCCTGCGTGCCGATGCCGTCAAGCAGCAGCGCATCCTCGAGGCCGAAGGCGAAGCACAGGCGATCCTAGCCGTCCAGAAGGCCAACGCAGACGCGATCCGCTTGCTGAACGAGGCCATGCCGAACGACAAGGTCCTTGCTCTGCGCAGCCTCGAGGCTCTGGCAAAGGTCGCGAACGGTAAGGCGACCAAGCTCATCATCCCCTCCGACCTGCAAAATCTCGGCGGTGTCGTGCCCAGCATCAAAGAGCTGCTGACCGACCCGAAGGAGTAATCTCATAACCCATATACAGCAAAACGGCGAGAACAGCTGGCTTCCCAGCGGCTCTCGCCGTTTTTATATAAAAGATAAAATTCAAATCCCGCTGCAAAGATAAAAAAAGAACCAGTACATAAAGACCTTACGCTCTTCTCCATCGCCGATTACATAGACGCGGTCGATAATGACCTTT
>CAVJGY010000164.1:0-3895 GCA_963648915.1 Acutalibacteraceae bacterium
CTATGAAGCAGATCTCGGTGCGGTATCTGGAAACGGAAAAGACCGAGGCGGAAAACTGGGCGGCTTACATCGAAAGTCAGGGAATGACGCTGGAAGAGGCACTGAATTATATCCAGCTGGCAAATACGCAGGAGGATCGCCGTGCCCACATCGTCGATATGGACACCTATGAGGCCTATTCCTCGGCGGGGATCTCGGTCAGCTGCTATCAGAAATTCAATGCCACGACCAACAATAAGGCCATGCAAAA
Source organism: Acutalibacteraceae bacterium (assembly GCA_963648915.1). Lineage (GTDB taxonomy): Bacteria > Bacillota > Clostridia > Oscillospirales > Ruminococcaceae > Faecalibacterium. The sequence goes on from CAVJGY010000164.1 coordinate 251, forward strand.
GACTATCCAGAATATGAACCGGATGTTCGACCGGGACGATGGACACCTCGTCGTGCTGGGAAAATATCGTGTCTACGAGACACAGCTCACGGTCATCAGCGTCGGCACACGGGTGCGTCTGCAAACGGAGGACGGCGGCTTCAAGCCCTATCTGCTCCTCCGCATCATCCCGGTCGAGAGCATGAAAAAGATCTGGGTGTTCCCGATGGAATACTCCTCGGCGGAGATCGGGATGATCACCCAGAATGGCGATTACGTCATCCAGTCGAATTCCATGCGTGCAGAAAACTTCATCGAGTTCATCCGCAGCTATAATTACCAGAACGACTACAACGGCGCGGATGTGCTGCTGGATGAATTTGCGAACAATGCGAACGGCCTGCTGGAATATAAGAATTCCAAGGGCGAAGATTACTATTGGTATTATTCTCAGTTGGACAGCACCACGGGCGTGGATATTCTGGGCTGCATCCCGAGATCCGCGCTCTACCGTGCCAATAGTGACAACTGGTCGGTCGTCCTGATGACGAGCGGCATACTGCTGGTGCTCGCTCTGCTGGACGGCGCGTACATCCTGTCCATCAACCGGAGGCTTCGCGAGACGGCAAAGCTGGCAGAGCAGGCCAGCGACGCAAAGACGCAGTTCTTGTCCTCCATGTCCCACGATATCCGCACCCCGCTGAACGCAGTGCTGGGCATGACCGACCTCGCGAAAAAGCGGGTCAACGAGCCACAGTATGTGCAGGAGTGCCTGAACAAAATCTCGGTCTCGGGCAGCTATCTGCTGACCCTCATCAATGATATTTTGGAGCTGTCTAAGGTCGAGAGCGGCAAGACGACCATCAATCCGTCCCCCTTCGTCCTGCGCGACCTTGTGACTGAACTGGAAAATATCACCCGGTCGCAGGCGGACGGCCACGGCCTGACCTTCGGCGTGACGGTCGAGGACGCCGCCGCACCCTATCTGACGGGCGATAAGCTGCGCCTGAGTCAGGTCTATCTGAACCTGCTGAACAACGCGGTCAAGTACACCAACGCGGGCGGTCACGTCCAGCTGGATGTGCGGGAAGAGAAGCTCCCCGAGGACGAGGAACGGGTCATGCTGGTCTGTGTCGTGTCGGACAACGGCCTTGGCATGAGCGAGGAATTCCAGAAAACCATGTATGATTCCTTCTCCCGTGCCACCGACCGCCGCATTGATAAGACGCAGGGCACAGGCCTCGGCCTTGCCATCGTCAAACGGATGGTCGAGCGGATGGATGGCACCATCGACTGCGTGAGCCATGAGGGAGAAGGCACGACCTTCACCGTTAAAATTCCGCTGCCTGTCGCAAAACAGGAGGAACTGCCTCAGTGGAATGTGGAGCAGACCAAGGAATCGTCGAACAGCGACCTGAGCGGCACACATATCCTCATCGCTGAGGACAACGACCTCAACTGGGAGATCATCCAGACCTTGTTGGAAGAGCACGGCATCCAGTGCGACCGTGCCGAAAATGGACGCATCTGCATTGAAATGCTGAAAAAGGCCGAGCCGCGCACCTATAAGATGGTGCTGATGGATATCCAGATGCCGGAGCTGAACGGTCTGGACGCCACCCGCGCCCTGCGCAAGTGTGACCGCGCCGACCTGCGGACCATCCCCATCGTGGCAATGACGGCCGACGCCTTTGCCGAGGATGTGCAGGCCTGTCTGGATGCCGGCATGGACGCCCACCTGTCAAAGCCGGTGGACATCGAAAAAGTGTTGACAACGATCCGTCGAATGCGGGAGAAGGAAGCCCCGGATGGGTCGCAAAATATTCAGAATGGTTGAATTGGAGGAAATTAGGATGAGAAAGAAACTTCTGCGCCGCTTTTCTCTGGTGTGCGCAACGGCTGTCCTGCTCAGTGGATTGGCAGGATGTAGCAACGGCGGCGGTCAGCCGACGGCAGCAGCTTCCAGCAGCGCAGCGTCGTCTGCGGTGGAGCAGGCAGGATTTGAGCCGAGACTGGACACCGAAGCGGCCATCACGCTGGATGTTTCGGGCTTCTTCGGCAACTTCGAGGCGTTGGATCAGGTGTTGAACGACTTCAACGAATATTACCCCAATGTCGCCCTCAACTATGAGGCGAACAGCGGCGACATGATGGTCGAATACCTGAAAAACAACAGCTACGCGGATATTTTTATGACCGACGATACCAACCTTCGGTATCCCGACTGGGAAAGCTCCTACGTTGCCGATCAGTGTGTGGATCTGGCGGCGGAGGGCATCGACCTGAGCACCATCCAGCCGGAGCTGCTGGAGCAGTGCACCTTCGACGGCAAAGTTCTGCGCATCCCCTTCTCTCAGAACCGCTACGGCATGGTCGTGAATAAGACCCTGCTGGAAAAGGAGGGCCTCAGCGTCCCCACCAACTATGCCGACTTCCTCACCACGCTGGAAGCCCTGAAGCAGGCAGGCTACACCCCCATCCAAGGCCCGGAGAACAGCATCTATTCCGGCCTGATCTACAACATGGCGATGTGTATGCTGGGCACGGACAGCGACCTGCTGGACGCCCTGAACAATGGCGATGAAGCCGCTGTGGAGGCTCTCACCCCGGTCTTTGAGCGGGTGGAGGAGCTGAAGGAGAAGGGCTACATCGACAGCGAGGTCAACGCTGAGTATCCGGCGGACAACTACGACGGCGCAATTTTGAAGTTCTTCGAGGGCGATGTCCCGTTCTGGGTCTGCAACACCGAAAAGCACAGCGGCATGAAAAAGCGCGAGTCCAAGTCTGAGACCTTCAGCGCGAACCCGTTCGAGTATGCGTTCATTGATGTGCCGATGGGCGATGACGGCGTGTATGAGTTCATCGAGCCGTGGTTCGGTTTCTCGGTCAACAAGAACAGCGATGATTACGATTACGCGGTCGAATTCGTCCGCTTCATGGCACAGGCCGACCAGCTGAACACCCTCGCATCGGTCAAGGGCGTTCCGGCTGTCACCACGACCAGCGAGGATTCCCGCTTCGATGACCTGAACGCACAGCCGCAGGTCGACACCCGTTATGTCAACGACGGCACGCTGATGAACCACGTCAAGGACTACTTCACACAGGAGGCCGGAAAGTACGGTCAGGGAACGATCTCCACGCCGGAGGAAGCCGCCCGCGCCTATGTGGAACGCTGTGCAGAGGTCGCACAGGGAATGACGGAGTGAGCAATTGAATACCCGGCTAGACCGGAAAAGTAAAAAGTCCCATGTCCGCAGGAGAGTGCTGGACATGGGACTTTCTGCGTGTCCTTTCGCATTCAAGGCAGATACAGCGCAAAAAAGACCGACAAGGCGAACCTTGTCGGTCTTTTATCATGCGGTTTTAACGGAGAGATCAGGCATTCTCAGCGGTCTGATTGTTGTAGACGGATTCATCCAGCTGGCATTGGAAGCCGGAATGAATGGGCATCTGGCAAAACTCGTCAGCCGGAAGAGCTTCCACAATATGCTGAAAAATTTTTGTATTAAGATTTGGAGCGTGATTCCGTTACTGTAACTGGGGTATATAAGTTGCTATTTATAAAGAAGCGGAACTCACACCATGCCAACTTCCACATCCAGCGGTTTGGAGATAGCAAACATTATCACTGTGGAGTTCACCGCAGTTCGTACAGTACAGATA
>CAVJGY010000165.1:0-3874 GCA_963648915.1 Acutalibacteraceae bacterium
GTCCGTCAGGCCGCTTCCGGTTCGCTCTCTCCGGTTTTGCAGAGTGCGCTGGACAGTGAGCTGCACTTTTTGCAGGAGCTTTGCGGCCTGACGCTGGACGAGCTTTTTCAGACCGCCTACTCCGAGCAGTCTCAGCGTCCCGAGCTGGCCTTCCTGCCCCGGTGGGAGACAAAGCGCATCGACCTGCCCGCGGCCTACGCCCAGCGGATGAGCGAGGTCGGCAAAAAGGGCTACGGCATGTTTGCACAGCACCATGTCTTTACGGTGGAAAACGGCCAACTCATCCCGGTCAAGTACCCCGACCCCCAGCGTCTCAGCGAGCTGCCCGGCTACGAGCACGAGCGGGAAAAGGTCATCGCCAACACCCGCGCACTGCTGGCCGGAATGCCCGCAAACAACGTCCTGCTCTACGGTGACGCCGGAACGGGCAAATCCAGCACGGTCAAGGCCATCGCGAACGAGTTCGCCGCCGACGGCCTGCGTCTGGTCGAGGTCAAGAAGAACCAGCTGTATCAGATTCCCGACCTGATGGACAAGCTGGCGGCAAACCCGCTCAAGTTCATCCTCTTCATCGACGACCTGAGCTTCACCGCCAACGACGACAACTTCGCTGCTCTGAAAGCCATCCTTGAGGGCAGTGTCGGCGGACGCGCGAAGAACATCGCGGTCTACGCGACCTCCAACCGCCGCCACCTTATTAAAGAGACGCTCTCGGACCGCTCCGGCGACGACATCCACGAGGCCGACACCCGTCAGGAATTGATGAGTCTGTCCGCCCGCTTCGGCCTGACCGTGACCTTCCAGCGTCCCGAAAAGGCACGCTTCGAGGCCATTCTGACTGAGCTTGCCAAGCAGCACCACATCGAGATGCCGCTGGAACAGCTGATGGTGAAGGCCGAGGCCTTTGCCATTCGTGCGGGCGGCCGGAGTCCCCGTGTGGCGAAGCAGTTCATCGAGCAGTGCGAAAGCGGCGTGCAGAAATAAGGAGAAGCATCATGGCCTACACAAAAGAGCAGCTGAAGGAGCACCTCGCCGCAATGGGGCTGACCGGAACGGAGACCATCCTCATCCACTCTTCGATGAGAGCCATCGGCGAGGTCGAGGGCGGTGCAGACACCGTTCTGGACGCTCTGATGGAGTATTTTTCGGAGGGTCTGCTCCTGCTCCCGACCCACACATGGAATTCGGTCAACAGCGAGAACCCGGTCTTTGACGTCCGCACCAGTCCGTGCTGTGTCGGCATCCTGCCCGAGCTGTTCCGCCAGCGTCCAGGCGTTCTGCGCTCCCTTCATCCGACCCACAGTCTCGCAGCCTATGGCCGGAACGCCGCCGCATATCTGGCCGGAGAGGTGAACAACAACACGCCCTGCACTCCGGGCGGCTGTTACGACCGCCTCCGCACCGTCAACGGCAAAATTTTGCTTCTGGGCGTGACCCACGCCCGCAACACCTTCATCCACAGCGTGGAGGAGGTGCTGAACGTCCCGAACCGTCTCAGCGACACCCCCGCCAAGCTGACCGTCCTCGACTATCTGGGCGACCCGCACACGGTCTACATGCGCCGCCATTATAACGCCGACCAGCCCCACATCTCGGAGGAGTTCATCAAGCTGGAGCAGGCCTATCTCGACTGCGGCGCGGCGCGGAATACCACCTTCGGTGACGCGCCCTGCATCCTCTGCGACGCCAACGGCATCTTCCAAGTCACCCGCCATGTCCTCGCCCCGAATCCCGAAGCCTTTATCACGGAAAAGGAAATCCCGGAGGAGCGGTGGCAGGGCTTCATCGTCAAACAACGACGCCGGACGTCGCTTTTCTGATAGCTTCTGAACATAAAAGCTCAGCGTGCTTTTCAGTACGCTGAGCTTTTTGCATTTTCTATCGAAGCTTTCTTATACGCTGAGCTTTTTGTTTTGGGCTTTCCGTTTCTGTGCATCGACTCAAACAAAGAGTCTTGACAATTTCATCCGGTCATGGTATTTTATTTTTGTTCGTTAGTTATTTCTAACCAGCTAGTTGAAGTCCACACCGGCTTTTCTTTTAGCGTATAATGTTAGCGATGACTACCTTGAAAATTTCATTTGATGAGGTGTGTTACCATGAGATTGAAAAAGACGTTCGCGGGTATTTTGGCAGCAGCAATGATGGTGTGTGCCGTATCGGTTCCGGCCTTTGCTGCACAGGATGTTGAGACGGTGGAAGAGGAAAACTGCATCTCCTCCACCTATGTTGTCATGAACATCCCCTACGCACAGTTCTACAACGCGGCTGGCGTGGAAAGCGAAGTGGACGCTGTGACAAGTGCTACGAAGTCCAAGACCCGCGCCGGAAATCTGGCCCTTGGCTCCTATCACGTCAACAGCGATGGCACGGACATTACCGGCGTTTCGTTCCCGGTCAAGGTGCTGACGCCGTGGGCTTTGGACAGCTCGAAACAGGTCACAGACGCCACCAGCTATGACATCACCGTGAAGCTGCGCGGTCAGGACACCACGACCACCTATTCCGGCGTAGATGCCCTGTTCGAGAACGACAGCTACGCTTACTACAAGCTGAGCGACACTCCTGCCTACTACGCAACGGCATGGTACAATGTGTTCACCGGCAGCTGGGAGTTCGGCAAGGTCAAGGCCACCGAAACGACCGTGAACGGCGCAACGGTGGAACTGATTACGAATGGCCGTCACACCGACTACGAGATGAAGGTCAACGGTTTTGATTTGGATGTCAGCACCAACAAAGTCTACGGCGTTGTGATGACGACTGCGGACGGTGCGGAGTACGGCCTGCATCATGTAACGAACATCTGGCGCGGCACCGAGCTGGGTTTTGACGCAGACGATGCCTACTATGCTTCGATGATCGGCAAAACCATCACCCAAATCACCTACTACACCGCAGACGGCGTTTACGTCCTGCCGGTGAATGTAGCGGTTCCTGCTGCAAACTAACCGACAAATAGAAAATGGGCTGAATGTTGGATTTTCCAGCATCCAGCCCATTTTTATTATTTCACTTTGTTCCGCAGTTCTTTTTTCGTTGCCCACAGACTGTATGCACAGGCAATTATCTCTGACGCCCAGAACGCGAACCACGCCCTATCGATGCCTACGGCACGGATAAGCAGCCACAGGCAAGGCACGAGAACTATCAACTGCCGCAGTGCGCCGCCAATCATGTTGATAACACCGTTGCCCAAACCGGACGCGAAGTAGCCGCACAGAATGGTCGTGACCGCGAACAGGAACGTCACCGAGATGATGCGCAGAGCTGGCACACCAAAGGCCAGCATCTCGTCACTGGCGGAGAACAGCCCCAACAACTGCGCCGGGAACAACAGGAACACCGCCGTGCCGCACAGCGCAAAGACTACGCCGGTGGGCAGAAGCACTTTCCACGCCTGTTTCACCCGGTCGGACTGACCGCTGCCGTAGTTGAAACCGATCACCGGGATGGCCGCCTGCCCCAGACCGTTGACGGGCATCATCAGGAAGTTTTGCAGTTTGTAGTAGATGCCGAAAAACGCCACCGCCGTGGAGGACACGCCCAGCAAAATGCTGTTGACTGCGAAAGTCATCACACTGCCGATGGCCTGCATCACGATGGTGGGCAGACCGACCCGGTAAATGTCGGCTACATCCTGCCACAAAAAGCGATAGCCCTTCAGTCGAACATGAATGACCGGGTTCCTGACCCGATTGAACCACAACGCAGCCGCCGCGCCAATGAGCTGACCGATGACGGTAGCGATAGCAGCACCCCGGATACCCATGGCCGGACAGCCCAGCAAGCCAAAAATCATGATGGGGTCGAGGATAATGTTCACCACTGCACCGATGATGAGCGAAATCATGGACAGCACGGTGTCTCCGAC
>CAVJGY010000166.1:0-2247 GCA_963648915.1 Acutalibacteraceae bacterium
GTCTTTGCCCAGCGTGGTGAAGTAGGTCTTGATCTTCGGCTCGGTGCCGGACGGACGAACGACGACCGTTGCGCCATTGTCCAGATTATAAATCAGGACATTTGCAGCGGGCAGGCCAGTCTCCTCCGGCTTCTTGTAGTCGGTGACCTTGACGACCTTGTGGCCAGCCAGCTCGGTGGGCGGGTTGTCGCGGAGCTTCTGCATGATGGAAGCCATCTTCTCCATACCCGTCAGGCCGGGGAACTCGAAGCTGTCGACCTTGTTCAGGTAACGGCCATACTCCTTGTAGATCTCCTCCAAACGCTGCTTGATGGAAGAGCCGATGCTGCGGTAGTAAGCAGCCATCTCGCAGATCAGCATCGAGCCGATGATGGCGTCCTTATCGCGGACATACGGGCCAGCCAGATAGCCGTAGCTCTCCTCGAAACCGAAGATGAAGCGGTCGACTTCGCCGGCAGCCTCCAGATTTGCGATCTGGTCGCCGATCCACTTGAAGCCGGTCAGGACGTTGCGCATCTCGACACCGTAGTGTGCAGCGATGGCGTCTGCCAGCGGGGTGGAAACGATGGACTTGACGGCAACGGGGTTCTTGGGCATCGTGCCCTTCTCGATGCGGCCAGCGCAGATGTAGTCCAGCAGCAGTGCACCCATCTCGTTACCGGAGACCAGCTCATACGAACCGTCCGGGCACTTCATGGCGATGCCAACGCGGTCTGCATCGGGGTCGGTCGCCAGCATCAGGTCTGCGCCCGTCTCGGTCGCCAGATTCAGACCCAGCTTCAGAGCCTCGAAGATCTCGGGGTTGGGGTAGGAGCAGGTGGTGAAGTAGCCGTTGGGATACTCCTGCTCGGGAACGATGGTGATATCGGTGATACCCATATCGTTCAGGACATGGGTGACGGGGACGAGGCCAGAGCCGTTCAGCGGGCTGTAGACCAGCTTCAGGCCGGCGGTCTTGCACAGACCCGGGCGGACCTGACGTGCTTCGATGGCGTCATACAGAGCCTTCTTGCAGTCGTCGCCGACAAAGCGGATGAGACCCTGCTCCACGCCCTCTGCGAAGGAAATGTACTTTGCGCCGGTCAGAACATCGGTCTTCTGAATCTCGTCATAGACAATCGCGGCGGCATCGTCGGTCATCTGGCAGCCGTCCGGACCGTATGCCTTGTAGCCGTTGTACTTGGCCGGGTTGTGGGAGGCAGTCACCATGATGCCTGCGTTGCACTCGTAGTAACGGGTCGCAAAGCTCAGAGCCGGAACGGGCATCAGAGCATCGTAAATGCGGACTTTGATGCCGTTTGCAGCCAGAACGCCAGCGGCGGTCTTTGCGAAGATATCGCTCTTCAGACGGCTGTCGTAGCTGATGGCAACGGTCTGATTGCCGCCCTGGGTCTTGACCCAGTTTGCCAGACCTTGGGTCGCCTGACGGACGACGTAAATATTCATCCGGTTGGTGCCTGCGCCCAGAACGCCGCGCAGACCAGCAGTGCCGAACTTCAGGGCCACTGCAAAGCGGTCCTTGATCTCGTCGTCATTGCCCTCGATCTTTGCCAGCTCCGGCTTCAGGTCTGCGTCCTCCAAATCGGCCGCAAGCCAACGCTTGTATTCTTCCTGATACATGTTGCACACCTTACCTTTATAAATTTTCGCGGAAAAGAATAGTTTGTGAAACCTACTTATAATATAAGCGTTTGTGCGCTTTGTGTCAATTCTGTATTATGTAACAAGTTTTTGCCTTAAAATCCAGCAAAAGCAACAAATCGCTCGGATTTTGCAACGGTTTCCCGGTTTTCGATGGGATTTTTGGCCTCATCCACGGGTAGGTACGCCACCTCGAAGTCATCCAGAACATCCAGCCATTGCGCGAAACCCACGCCGTTCTCGCAAAGATACTGCATGATGAGCATCGCCCGGCGGAAGTTCCCGCCCCGCCAGACCACCCGCTGGAACACCGTTTTTGCCCCCTGCTGGAGCTGCAATTCCATCAGGATCCCCTCGTCCTCTGCACTGGCACTGTACCGCATCGTGTGTGCTTTTTGCAGTCCTTCCAGCTCGGAATAGGTTCGGATATAACGGCAGTATTCTCTTCGACCCATAAATTTTTTCCTCCTTTGGTGGGTACTTTGTGGCAGATTGACAACCATCTTGCTGTCTACTATAATGGAATCAGCCTGAAAATGCAGTCGAAATTTGGCAATATACACCAATTTTACCATTACTTAACTGAAATTTCCCACGAACGAGGAC
>CAVJGY010000166.1:2257-3872 GCA_963648915.1 Acutalibacteraceae bacterium
AACCGATATTTCTCATGAACGAGGACTCACCCGTTACGCCGCAAGGCACAGGAGGAACAAGATGTATTCGGTATTAAAAAGCTTTGGCCTAAACGGTCTGAACGGGTTCGCAGTCGATGTTGAAGCGGACGTTTCGGGCGGACTGCCCGCGTTTTCCATCGTAGGTCTGCCCGATTCTGCCGTCCGGGAAAGCGGCGACCGCGTCCGTGCCGCTGTCAAGAATCTGGGCTTCAAGTGGCCTGACCGCCGCATCACGGTCAACCTCGCCCCGGCCGACGTCCGAAAGACCGGGCCAGTCTACGATTTGCCGCTCCTGCTGGCCGTCCTGACAGCCTCCGAACAGCTGGAAAAGCCGTCGGAGGACACGGCCTTTCTAGGGGAATTGGCCTTGGACGGCACGCTCCGCCCCGTGTCGGGCGTTCTCCCGATGGCGTTGGAGGCGGCCTCCCGCGGTATCCGGGCGTTGTATGTCCCCGCCGGGAACGCCGCCGAAGCAGCCGAGGCGTGCGGCGATGCAATGAAAGTCTACCCTGCACACACAGCGGGCGATGTCGTCCGGGCACTGCGCGGCGAAGCACCCATTTCACCCGCCAAGACCGTCCCCTTCGACCCCACCGGGTTCTGGCAAAACGTCCCGGATTTCGCCGACGTCATGGGTCAGCCCCTTGCACGCCGCGCAATGGTGATCGCGGCCGCCGGCGGACACAATGTACTCTTGGTGGGTGCTCCGGGAACGGGCAAATCCATGCTGGCGAAGCGGCTTCCGGGCATCCTGCCGCCCCTCACCCGGGAGGAGGCTGTGGAGACGACCAAAATTTACTCCATCGCCGGGCAGCTGCCGCAGGGACGCGGACTTATCACGACCCGTCCCTTCCGCAGTCCGCACCACTCGGCCAGCTCGGTCGCACTGGCAGGCGGCGGCGCACAGTTCCGCCCCGGCGAGTGCAGCCTCGCCAACTGCGGTGTCCTTTTCCTCGATGAACTGCCGGAATTTTCCCGCGAGAGCCTTGAAATTTTACGCCAGCCCCTTGAGGACGGGCACATCACGGTCAGCCGTGCCGCAGGCAGTGCGACCTATCCCAGCCACTTCCAGCTGGTCGCCGCCATGAACCCCTGCAAATGCGGCTACTACGGCCATCCCACCCACGCCTGCACCTGCTCCCTCAGTGCAGTCCGGCAGTACCGAAGCCGGGTGTCCGGCCCGCTGCTCGACCGCATCGACCTCTGCGTCGAGATGGACCCGGTCGCCTTCGACGAGCTGCACAGTGCCGCTCCCGCCGAAAGCAGTGCAGTGCTTCGTCAGCAGGTCATGGCGGCGCGCACCATCCAGTCCCAGCGATATTCCGCCCCCGGCTATGAGGGCATCCACTGCAACGCCCAGCTCACCGCCGGGCAGGTGCGCCGCATCTGCCGGATGACCCCCGCCGCCGAGCAGCTTCTCCGCGCTTCCTATGAGACGCTCGGCCTGTCCGCCCGCGCCCATGACCGCATCCTCCGCGTCGCCCGCACCATCGCCGACCTCGCCGGAAAGCGTCTCCTCGATGAGGACGCCCTCCTCGAAGCCCTCCAGTACCGCGCCCAGGAAAAGGTCGGGGAGATTTAAAAATCAACCAGA
>CAVJGY010000167.1:0-2539 GCA_963648915.1 Acutalibacteraceae bacterium
AGCAGAGCCTCATCATCCTGACGAATACGCCCGACCTTGGTCGCGGGGCACTTCCGCCGCTGCCGGGGGTCGAGCCGCTGATTTTGATGCCGGAGGAGGTGGGGAAGTCGTGATGATGCTTCTTTGCGGCCTGCGGATGGCGTCAGACCTCGCATTCTATGCGGCCTTTGCGGGCTATGCAGCGGCCTGCTTCGGCGGGAAGATGACGCTTTTTGATCTGCTCATCCCGGCGGTCTGCTTCGGTCTTGCGTCCCATTTTGAGGGCAGACAGCCGATGCAGACCCTTTGCAGTCTTGCCAGTCTGGTGGGACTCCTCCTTCCGGGAACGCTGGCGGAGAAAGTCGTGTATCTCCCGATGGCGGTTTATGTCATCTGGTCGGCCGGACGGAGCGACTTTGCCCTCAGCTGGGATCAGCAGGTCGACGGGTTTCAATGGTTCTGGAAGATCTATCCGGTCTTCGCGCTGGTGCTGGGCGTGGCGTGGGATCACGACGCGATTTTGTACGGTTCGCTCCCGCTGGCGGTCACTGCGCTGATGCTCCGGGTCTTTCTGATGCAGACCCTCCGGCATAGTCCGGCGGTCTACACCTCGCCGAAGTACCTCGCGGTGACGGTCGGACTGCTGGCGGCGGTGTGCACGCTGGCCTTCCTGCTCAGCCGGGATGGGGTCACGCATGGCGTTGCATCGGCGGCGGGTGCGGTCTATTTTGGCGGTCTGATGCCTCTTTTGCTAAACCTTCTCCGGGTCGTGGGAGGTGTCTTGCTCTGGTTGTTTATTGTGAGTTTTCGACTTATCATATCGGTGCTGTCCCTTCTGGGGAGCAAGCAGAGTGAAAATCAGCAGATACTCAATAATGCGGCGTCAATGCGGCGTCCCGGATGCAGGAGATGGCCGAAGTCGCACCCATCAACGGGCCGCTCATCAGCGGAGTAGTTCTGGGCGTTTTGGCGGTGATTTTTCTGGTGGTCGTTCTGCTGAAGTTCATCCGCCGCCCGAAAGCCAAAGCACAGACCGTCGGTGCAGAAGTGCAAAAGCGTGCATCGACAGTCACGAGCCGCCGTCACTGGCCGGGATTTTTCCTCAGCCCTAACGAGCGCGTCCGCCGGGAATACCGCACCTATCTCGATTACTGCGGCAGGCACAGCGTGACCGTTCAGCCCAGCGATACCAGCTTGGATATCGCAGGCCGCGCCGCTGGCATGGACTATGCCGCCGAAGCCGAACTCCGCCAGCTCTACCTGAAAGCCCGCTATGCGGAGCAGGCCACCGCCGAGGATGCCGCCCGTGCCGCCCAGCTGGTAAAAGCCATCTGCAAGCAATAAATGAATCAACTCCCTCGTTTCGCCCATACTAAAGGTGGAAGGGGGAGTTTTTGTGTCCGGAAAACGGGTGCTCGTCCTGTACGGGGGCGTTCTGCTGGGGTTCGCCGTGGTGCTGTGCCGATTGTTCTGGCTCTGCTCGAACTCGACCTACGCGGCGCGGGCGGCGGCACAGAGCACGGTCATCCTGTCGCTCCCGGCACGGCGGGGGAATTTCTACGACTGCGACGGCCATCTTCTGACCGGACTGGAAACGAAGTGGAACGCGCTCTGTCTGCCCGGTACAGACAGCTATGCCCGGCTCTACCCCTATGCTGACGCGGAAAATCAGGCGAAGCTCTATCAAAAACGAAACGCGATATCGCCCTTTTTGATAGAGGTGAATGCGGACGTTTCCTCACTGGGTGTAAGCTGTTATCCTTTCGCTCGGCGGTATGCGGCCGCACCGCTCTGCGCCCATCTGCTGGGTTACTGCGACGGAGAGGGGCGGGGCGTTTCGGGTCTGGAAGCGGCCTTTGACGCCGTTCTGACAGGCTCGGGGGCGGGGGACTCGGTGCAGTGTGAGGTCACCGCACAGGGAAAGCTCCAAACCGGGGCAGAGCCACAGCTGGTTCGGGAGGACAGCGGGGCGCAGGGCGTTCGGCTGACGATCTCCCGGGAAATTCAACGGACGGTGGAAGCCGTCGCCAACCAGACCATGACGACGGGCTGTGTCGTCGTGCTGGACACGGCCAGCGGAAAGGTGCGCGCCTGTGTCAGCCTGCCCGGATTCGACCCCGAAAACGTCTCGGCCAGTCTGGACGCGGAGAACAGCCCCCTCGTGAACCGGGCATTCCAGAGCTACGCGGTGGGGTCGGTGTTCAAACCCGTTCTGGCGGCGGCCGCCCTTGAAACAGGGAAGAGCGGTCTGATCTATGAGTGTCCGGGCTATCTCGTGGTGGACGGGCAGATCTTCCGCTGTGCGGGCGGGGTCGCGCACGGGGAAGTCGACCTTGCCGCCGCACTGGAAAAGAGCTGCAACGGCTACTTCATCCGGCTGGGTCAGGAGCTTGGTGCGGAAACGGTGCGCGGGATGGCCGAGCGGCTGGGCTTCGGGAAACCGCTGGAACTGACCGAAAGTTTTCGCACCGCCTCCGGAACGCTCCCCAAGCTGGAACGTCTGACCTCGAGCGGCCAGTTCGCGAATTTCTGCTTCGGGCAGGGCGAACTTCTGGCGACG
>CAVJGY010000167.1:2549-3837 GCA_963648915.1 Acutalibacteraceae bacterium
AAGTCGCCGGGATGATGAACGCCATCGCCTCGGATGGCTGTTACCGCACGCCGCAAATTCTGGACTGCATTTTAAATGAAACGACCGGGGAAGAGCTGACCGTCCTTTCCCACCGGAAAGCGGAGCGGGCATTTTCGTCCCAGACCGCCGCACGCCTGCGGGAACTGCTGGCCGGAGTGGTCGCCGAGGGAACGGGGCACGAGGCCGCACCCGAGGACGGCACGGCCGGGGGCAAGACCGGAACAGCCCAGACCGGACAGTTCGCCGACGGACGGGAACTGAAAAATTACTGGTTCGCGGGCTTCTATCCGGCCGACCACCCCTGCTATACCATCGTCGTGATGCAGGACGCCCAGACCGACCCGGCAGAGTCCAGCGCGGCCGTTTTTGCAAAAATCTGCACCATGCTTGCGATTTCTGCGGGAAAAAGCGGCGTTTGAGGCTTGCATTTTTGGAATTGGTATGATACTATATCCTTGTATTTGTATGCTGACCTGAATAGGTCTTGATAAAAGGAGCGTTTTGATCCATGTCTGCTATTGAAATTGTCGGCGGCGTCGTTCTGCTGATCGTCTCGGCTGTCATCATCGTTCTGACCATGATGCAGCACACCCACGGCCAGGGTCTCTCTGGTGCGATCAACGGCAGTGCCTACGGTGCGAACAACGCCCGCCTGACCCCTGCGGATCAGATGTTGGCAAAGGTGACCCGCATCGCTGGCATCGTCTTTTTCGTGGTGGCGATCCTGGCCTGCGTCTTTGCAAGTCGTCTGGCTTGAGCATACGCCGCAGCCCCGTGTTTGAGCGGGGCTGTTTTTCTGTTTTGAGGGAAGTGCGGGACTGCGCCCGCAAATGGTAAGGCAAGCCCCCGGCGGAGGAGCTGCCATGGAAGCAAGGAGAAAAAATATTTATGGCAATTCGTGAGAAAATTGAGCACGCGATCCAGAACCAGCCCTGCACCGTCAAGGATCTGAAGTCCAAATTTGGCGGCGACCGTGGCTCGGATCGCAAGGTGATGGAGGCTCTGGACGAACTGGTGCACGACGGTGTCATCTGCCAGCGTCAGGGCGTGTTCTTCACCGTCCGTTCCGGCCGTGCAGACAAGGCTCTGCTCTGCAAGGTCGTCAAGCTGGGCAAGAACTTCGCCTTCGTCATGCTGGAGGACGGCACCAGCGATATCTTCATCCCGGGTCGTTTCACCCGCGGCGCAATGCCCGGCGATGACGTTCTGGTCGAAAAGTTTGAGCATCCCCGTGTGGAGGGCAGCGACGAGGGCGAGATCCTCGCAG
>CAVJGY010000168.1:0-2075 GCA_963648915.1 Acutalibacteraceae bacterium
GCTGATATCGTTTTCAATTCGTTTCAGCGTCGTTTTTTCACAATTTAAATTTAGAAAAGATTCTGCACAAAAAGGCCACCGCAGGCAAAACGCCCGCGATGGCCTTTAATTCTTAAAATTTCAATGAGAGCTTACTCTACAATGATGCTCTTACCGATCATCTCTGCCGGGACAGGCAGGCCGATATAGGGCAGCATGGTCGGAGCGATATCGGCCAGGCAGCCGCCCTCACGGAGCTTAACATCGCCACAGCCGATCGCCACGAAGGGAACGACATTGGTGGTGTGCGCCGTGAACGGGGTGCCATCCGGGTTCTTCATCTTCTCTGCGTTGCCGTGGTCGGCGGTCAGGAAGGCACAGCCGCCTGCATTCAGGACAGCGGTGACGACCTCCTCAACAGCCTTATCGACGGCCTCAACTGCCTTGACAGCAGCCTCGAACACGCCGGTATGACCGACCATGTCGCAGTTTGCGAAGTTCAGGATGATGACGTCGTACTTGCCGCTCTCGATGCGAGCCTTGCACTCAGCAGCGACCTCGGGTGCGCTCATCTCAGGCTTGAGGTCGTAGGTGGCGACCTTCGGGCTGGGGATAACGCAGCGGTCCTCGCCCTCGTACGGAGCTTCCACGCCGCCGTTGAAGAAGAAGGTGACGTGGGCATACTTCTCGGTCTCTGCGATGCGGAGCTGGGTCTTGCCGTTCTCGGAGAGATACTGACCCAGAACATTCTTCAGCTCGACCGGAGGATATGCGACCTCGCAGTTCGGCATGGTGGCGTCATACTCGGCCATGCAGACATAGTTGACCTGCTTGCGGCCGCCGCGACGCTCGAAGCCGGTGAAGGCGTCGTCGCAGAAGATACGGGTCATCTGACGAGCGCGGTCAGGGCGGAAGTTCATGAAGATGACGGTGTCGCCATCCTGCACGCGGCCACCCTCGCAGGTGACGCAGGGCAGAACGAACTCGTCGGTCTTATCGTCGGCATAGGAAGCCTCGATCGCCTCCTGAGCGTTCGCGGCGTGGTTGCCCTCGCCGTAGACGAAGGCAGCGTAGGCCTTCTCCTCGCGGTCCCAGTTGTTGTCGCGATCCATTGCGTAGTAACGGCCGCTGACGCTGGCGATCTTGCCGATGCCCAGCTCGTCCAGCTTGGCCTGCAGGTCAGCGAGGAAGCCCTTGCCAGCGTGCGGGTCGGTGTCACGGCCATCGGTGATGCAGTGGAGGTAGACCTCGGTCGCACCCATGTGCTTTGCCATTTCCAGCACGCCGAACCAGTGGTCAGCGTGGCTGTGGACGCCGCCCGTGCCGACCAGACCCATCAGGTGGATGGCCTTGCCTGCGTCGATAGCAGCCTTCACATTCTTGACGAGGACGGGATTTTTCAGCATCTCACCGTCGCGGATGGACTTGGTGATGAGGGTAAGCTGCTGATAGACGATGCGGCCTGCGCCCATGTTGGTGTGGCCGACCTCAGAGTTGCCCATCTGACCGTCCGGCAGGCCGACAGCCATACCAGAAGCGTCGATGGTCGTCATAGGATATTTTTCCATCAGCGAATCGATGAAGGGCTTCTTTGCGGCAGCGACCGCGTTGCCGTAGGTCTCGTTCGGCGTCCAGCCGAAGCCATCCATGATGCACAGAAGAACAGGTTTCTTGGACATTGGTTTTTACTCCTTAAAATTCAACTTAGCCCTTGGTTGCAGCGTTGACGATGACTGCGAAATCCGGAGCCTTCAGGGATGCGCCGCCGATCAGACCGCCGTCGACGTCCTTCTTGCTCAGCAGCTCCTCGCAGTTCTTGGCGTTCATGCTGCCGCCGTACTGGACGGTGGTAGCCTCTGCGACTCCCTCGCCGTAGACCTCGCCGATGACCTTGCGGATCTGAGCGCAGACCTCTTCCGCCTGCTCTGCGGTCGCGGTCTTGCCCGTGCCGATGGCCCAGATGGGCTCGTAAGCGATGACAACATTTGCCATCTGTTCCGCGGTGACGTCGCGCAGAGCGATCTTGGTCTGCATCCGGACCAGCTCCTCGGTGACACCCTCTTCGCGCTGCTGCAGGCTCTCACCGACGCAGATGA
>CAVJGY010000168.1:2085-3830 GCA_963648915.1 Acutalibacteraceae bacterium
GTCTGGTCGGTCTCTGCGAAGTACTGACGACGCTCGGAGTGGCCGACGATGACATACTCAACGCCCAGATCGACCAGCATGTCTGCGCTGATCTCGCCGGTGAATGCGCCGGACTTCTCGAAGTGGACGTTCTCAGCACCAACATGAATGTTCGTGCCCTTGGTCTTTTCCACAGCGGTCACCAGATCGGTGTACGGAGTGCAGATGACGACCTCACAGCCTGCGTCCTTGACAGCGGGGATCAGCTCGTCGACCAGCTTTGCAGCCTCAGTCGCGGTCTTGTTCATCTTCCAGTTGCCAGCAATAATGGCCTTGCGCTTTGCCTTATCCATGATAATTTCTCCTTTATACAAAATAAAAAGTGCGGCGGCGAAACTGCCGCCGCACCTGTCAGGATGCTACTTGAATGATTAAGCGTTCTGGATAACTGCGATGCCGGGCAGCTCCTTGCCCTCCAGATACTCCAGAGATGCGCCGCCGCCGGTGGAGATGTGGGTCATCTTGTCGCCCAGACCCATCTGCTGGACAGCCGCAGCACTGTCGCCGCCGCCGATGACGGTGGTAGCGTCGCTCTCTGCCATTGCCTTTGCGACAGCCAGAGTACCAGCTGCCAGAGTCGGGTTCTCGAAGACGCCCATAGGTCCGTTCCAGACAACGGTCTTGGAAGCCTTGACAGCGTCAGCGAAGAGCTTCATGGTCTCAGGGCCGATGTCGCAGCCTTCCATGTCAGCCGGGATCTGGGTGACAGGAACGATGGTGGTCTCGACGGGAGCGTCGATGGGATCGGGGAAGTTTGCCACGCAAGCGGTGTCAACGGGCAGGAGCAGCTTGACGCCCTTCTCCTGAGCCTTTGCCATCATCTCCTTGCAGTAATCCAGCTTGGAGTCGTCGCACAGGCTCTTGCCGACCTCATAGCCCTGAGCCTTGACGAAGGTGTAGGCCATGCCGCCGCCGATGATGAGGGTGTCGACCTTCTCGAGCAGGTTGGAGATAACATTCAGCTTGTCCGCGACCTTTGCGCCGCCCAGAATAGCGGTGAAGGGACGAACAGGATCGTTGACTGCATTGCCGAGGTACTTGATCTCCTTCTCCATCAGGTAACCGACAGCGGTGTCCTTGATGTAGTCGGTGACGCCTGCGGTGGAGCAGTGTGCACGGTGGCAGCTGCCGAATGCGTCGTCAACATAAGCGTCGGCCAGAGAAGCGAGGTCCTGAGAGAACTCAGGCATGTTCTTGGTCTCTTCCTTGCGGAAACGGGTGTTCTGCAGCAGGACAACGTCGCCGTTGTTCATGGCAGCGACAGCAGCCTTTGCGTTCTCGCCGACGACATTGTCGTCATCTGCGAAAACAACGGTCTTGCCGAGCTTTGCGCTCAGGGCAACAGCAACGGGTGCGAGGCTGAACTTTGCCTCAGGGCCGTTCTTGGGCTTACCCAGATGGCTGCACAGGATGACCTTTGCGCCGTCGTTGATGAGCTTCTGGATGGTGGGCAGAGCCGCATTGATGCGGTTCTCATTGGTGATGACGCCGTCCTTCATCGGGACATTGAAATCGCAGCGGACAAGCACCTTCTTGCCGTTGTAATTCTGATCGTCGATCGTCTTCTTACCTAAACCCATGGTAATTATCTCCTCTCAATTCTTTTCTCGGAATCGAATTTCGCTCGCTCTCGGGGCTTTTGACCCCTGTATCTTTATTATAAACAAAAAACGTGTGTATTGCAAGGACAAGGGATAGATAATTTA
>CAVJGY010000169.1:0-3809 GCA_963648915.1 Acutalibacteraceae bacterium
TACCGAAGCGACCGAAAAAATCTGCAATGGCGGCTGCGGCGGCTTTAACCCGCTGCTGTTGGAGTGTCTGGTCGAGTCCCAAAGCCGGATAAAAGATGAATTGGAAGCGTTTCATCCCAGCCATACATGGAAGCCCGGCTGGTAAGAGAAAAGAACAGGAGAGGTTCGATATGACGATTCGGGAAGTATATGAGTCGATTGGTGCAGACTACCGTGGTGCAATGGAGCGTCTGCCCGGTGAAGCATTCGTGACCCGGTTTGCGCTGAAATTTCTGGATGATAAGAGCTACCAGAACTTGAAGGACGCTCTGGCAGCAGGCAATGCCGAGGATGCGTTCCGCGCAGCACACACCCTGAAGGGCGTCTGCCAGAACCTTGGCTTCGAGAACCTGTATGTCCCGTCGGCCGCTCTGACTGAGGCTCTGCGCGGCCGCACCTTTGACGGCGTGGCCGACCTTGTTCCTCCGGTGGACGCCGAATATGAAAAGACGGTGGCCGCTCTGAACAAATTCAAGGCAGAGCAGTAAAATTCAAAAAACGGAAAGTCCCGGTTTTTGCTGTGAAATGCAGTGAAAACCGGGATTTTTTGCGCCCAAAACACCAGAAAACAGGACAAAATTTTAACAAAAGTCATACTCTTATAGAAAATGTTGCGAAATTGTAAAATTTACGCTTGCATGGATACAAGAGTTGTGGTAAGATACACCGGAATGTGAAACCCATTAAAACTGAATAATGACGAATGAGGAGACAACTATGGAAAAAAGCAAGAATAGCGGTGCAGCTCTGGCCCGTAAAATGGCCGTCTCACTGGTCTGTGGTCTGGCGGCAGGTCTGGCATTTATGCTTCTGCGGGAGAAGCTGATTTCTTCCGGCAATGGCGGCGTGTGGCAGACCATCAACGATCTGTTGTTCCAGGATATCACGGCGGAGGGAGCAGAACGTGCCTTCGGTATCTTCTACATCATCGGACAGCTGTTCATCAAGGCGTTGCAGCTGGTCATCATCCCGATGGTGTTTACCTCCATTTCGCTGGCGATCGGCAGCATTGCCGATACCCGCACGATGGGCCGTATCTCCGCGAAAACGCTGTTCTGGTTCTTGCTTTGCTCCTTCATGGCTCTGGCACTGGCTGGGTGCGTGGGCTATGCCACCTACTCGATGGGCCTGTTCAACACCCACATCGAGGGTCTGACCGGAACGACCGGTTCTACCGGCTCGAACCCCCTGAACGTGGTGCTGAATGTCATCCCCTCCAACATCATCACGGCATTCGGAAGCAATAACGCAGTGCTGTCCTCTGTTTTCCTCGCGGTGGTCGTCGGCCTGAGCATGAACGTGCTGGGCGAGAGCCGCACGAGCACCCTGCGCCGTCTGCTGGGTGAGGTCAACGATGTTGTGGTCGTGTTCCTGAACTTTGTCGTCACCAATTTCGCACCGTTTGCAGTCTTTGTCCTGCTGACCCGCACCTTCGCGATCTACGGCATCGACTACCTCAAGCCCGCGCTGGTCTATGTGGTCGTCACGGTCGTTCTGCTCTTCGTCTTCCTGCTGGTGGCGTATCCGCTGGTGATCGCGGTGGGCGCGAAGCAGAACCCCATCACCTTTATCAAGAAAATCGCGAATGTCGCGGTGTTCGGCTTCTCCACCTCGTCCAGTGCGGCGACCCTGCCCCTGAACATCAAGGTCTGCACCGAGGACTTCGGCGTGGATGAAAGCATCGCCTCCTTTGTTCTGCCGCTGGGCATGACCATCAACATGGATGGCACGGCCATCATGCAGGTCATCGCCACCGTCTTTATTGCAGGCTGTGCGGGCTACACCGTGACCCCGGCTCAGCTGGTCGTGGTCGCTCTGCTGGCACTGCTGGCCTCGGTCGGTACGCCTGCCGCTCCCGGTGCAGGGGCAGTCATCCTCTTTACCATCCTGTCCGGTGTGGGCTTCGTCAATGACAGCGCGCTGCTGGCTTACTCGCTGATTTTGGCAATCAACCGTCCAATCGAAATGCTTGTCACCTCTCTGAATGTCGTCGGTGACGCCGTCGCAAGCATCTGCGTCGCTAAGAGCGAGGGCCTGCTGGACGAAAAGAAATTCAATGCGTAAAAATTAAATCGGATATAACAAACAGGACGCTTCCGGATAGGGAAGCGTCCTGTTTTGTATGCGTTGATTTTCTCTGTATCAGTTCTGGAAGTTGAGGGTCATTTTGCCCATGCTGTTGGAGAGGGTGATGGAACGCGCACCGCAGGAGTGGAACTTTTCGGAATACTTCTGGCCGCCGATGAGCAGCGTGCCGAGGTCGTTCTGAGCATCTACGGCGTAGTCCGCGAGAAAACCATCCACGGTCAGCTCGATGCTTCCCATGTCGGTGTCAAGGTCGATGCTCTGCGCGCCGTTCAGCAGGCCGATTTTGAGGTCGCCCATATCGGTGTCGGCCGTGAAATCACGGGCGTTGACCGTTGTGACATCGAGATTTCCCATGTCTAGCTCGATGTCGACCGTGTCAGCGGTCAGGGTCAAAGCCTTGAAATCGCCCATGTCAAGGTCAAGGTCAACGACGTTTGCGGTCAAATCGTTGGCGTTCAGGTTGCCCATGTCCAGCTCTGCACTCAGTTCCTTGACCTTGAGACTGCCGAGGTCAAGGTTTCCCATGTCGAGGTCGATGTTCAGGTTGTTCATCTCGAAATCCTCGGGCAGATAGATCGTCAGGGTAAACAGTTTTTTGAAGCTCTTCGGATTCAGGCTGAAGCCCTTCGGTGCTTTGTAGTTGAAGTGCGAACCCGACGGGTCAAACGAAAAGTCCGTTTCAAGGCGGTCGTCACGGTTCTTGACCTCAATGCGGGCTTCGGTCAGGTCTTTTTCGGGGATGAAATACACATTGCCGATGTCCAAGTCGAGACTCAGGCTTTTCATGCAGTCCAGACTGACTTTAAAGGTGGAGTCGCTGGAAGAGTTGGCGATTTGCGAGCTGCTTTCAACAGCGAGATTGCTGTAAGCTGGGGTGCTGATCTCCGTGACATCGACAGCTGTGGTGGCTTCGCGGCGGGACAGGGGATGCGCACCGATAAAAGCGAAAGCAGCCACCGCCAGCAGAGAGCAGGCAACGAGCGGTTTCCAGTGAAAACGATGCTTCTGCACCGGGCGGCTGGGATAGGGGATGGAATTGTCGGGCGCAGAGGGAGTCTCCGCCGGAACGAAGCTCTGACCTTCGAGAATTTTCTGGGCGACCTCTTCGGGTGTTCCCAGTTCGGCGATGGTCGCGGCTTCCCGGTCTGCACCTGCGGCATCAAAATACTCGTCGTAGTAATCGAGCGCGTCTCGACGCTCCGTTTCGGGCAGAGCGGCCAGAAGCTTTTCAAGAGACTTCAGATATTCGGTTCGTGTCATAATTTCCCTCCTCTAAAAGGTGGTCGATGTTTGCGGCGTACTGCGTCCACGCGGTCCGATAGATGGCCAGCTGTTCACGCCCGACCTCGGTGATCATGTAATAGCGTCGGTTTCGGCCGTTGGCGGTGGTGTCGTAGACGGTCAGACAGCCGTCCTTTTGCAGCCGCCGCAGGACGGGATACAGGGTGGATTCGCTCAGGTCAAGTGCCTGCTTGATCTCCTGCGTGATCTTGTAGCCGTAAGTGCCCTCGGGCTCGCGGGAGACGATGGAAAGCACGATGGCGTCCAGCAGTGCTGCGCCGGTGGTGAAGTTCATGTGCATGTCTCCTTTGTTTGATAGTGAAGCTTGCTATATATTATATAGCATATAATATTGTAAAAGTCAAGATGAACCTCTCCGTCAATGCTTCGCATTGCCACCT
>CAVJGY010000170.1:0-3763 GCA_963648915.1 Acutalibacteraceae bacterium
CTTTTACGTTATCCAGTCCATTGATGGTCAGCAGGCGGCGGGTCTTGACGTCCAGCTCCTCATAATGAGGCAGACCGCCCTCCACGCACTCGTCCAGCCAATCCATCTCCATCAGCTCCTTGGGCGTATAGACGCCCGCCTGCGGCGAGTGAAGCTCATGTCCCTGCGCATAGCACTCGGTCGGGAAGATGTGAAAACTGCCGTCACAAATCTCCTGTTCCAGCACCTCCAGCAGCTTCATCGTACCGCTGTTCGCACCGGCACTGTATAGGATTTCCTCAGCGTTGCTCTTCATGCCCCACCAGTAGTTGATGGCGCGGCCGTTCGCACTGCTCTCCCAAGTGCCGTCGAAGATGGAGCGGATAATGCCGATGTAGAACGCCTCCCATTTCCAGATGGGAAGTGCCACCGGGGTGAGCGTGCCGTCCTTTTCTCGGCGGACAAGGCCGTAATCGCGGTTCGTGCCCTCCGGCTCGCGGTCATCGCGGGCATAGAAGAAGGTCACGTCCTCCCGGTCGGAGAAGTCCAGCGGATGTGCCGGGTCTACCAGACACGCCCAGCGAAGCACCACCCGGCCATTGGGACGGACAGCCCGGAGTCCCTGTGCAAACGCATTGACGGCCGCTGGAACGCCGTAGATGGGATTCGCGGCCACATAGCCCACATGGTCGGAGGGCGACTGCACGCCCGCCAGCAGACCCAGCAGGTAGGTCACCTCATAGGTCCTCGGATAGTATGTCCGGACCAGCGGATGGGGTGCGTTCAGGGAACAGTTCAGGAAGCGGGTCTTGGGATGCTGTGCGGCCACCTTCAGGCAGGCCGTGTGCATCCGGGAGCTGGTCGTGAACACCACATCGGCGTGGTCGTGGGCGATCTCCTCCATGACCTGCTCGGCGTCGACCTCCGGGTTCACGTTGTCCTTGCAGCTGATGAAGATGCGGTTCGGGAACTCCTCCAGCAGTGCGGCGCGGCCCTTGTCGTGTCCCCGCACCCACGCACTATTCTCGGCGTTGTGCTCATGGAGAAACACGACCCGAAGCTCGGTCGGCTTCGTGCTGAAAATGTTCAGCTTGCTCAGGAGCGGCTCGCTGCTCTTTTTCGGCTCGGTCAAAACCTCGACGGCATGGGGGTCGGTCAAGATGCGCACCTCGTCCCAGAGCTTGGAGAGGTTCGTCCGCACCTGCGACGGGGTGGAGCGGCAGGCGTCCGCATACCGATAGACTCCCAGATAGACCAGCAGGGCGTCGCCCGGCGTCAGGCCGAGGGATGCACCGCCCAGCGCATAGAACTGCTGGCTGAACATGGTGTAGAGGGCGGAGAAATTCAAGCGGTCATCCTCCGTCCAGCTCTCGCCCGAGGCCTTGCAGACCAAGGTCTGAAGCTTGGAATACCCGCCCAGACGGGAGAAGTGGACATAGTTGACCTTGGACAGCTTATAGAAATCGAGGAACTCGTAGTAGATCTTGTTTTCCAGCGTGTCGTTCCGCTCCGGGACGACACGGGTCACGTTGCCGGGAATTTTGACCGCCTCATAGTATTTGAGGACGGACACCCGCTTATTGCCCTCCTGCACATAAAACTTGTTCATGTACTCGTAGGCGATGATGGGGGTCTGGATACCCTCCTCCAGATGTGCCTGACAGAGGTGCGACCACTTGGACGCAAATTCGGTGTCCTCCTCGAGCAGGGGCATGAAGTTCGGGGCAAAGGCGGTGTGACGGCCTGCGGTCTTTGTGCCGACGATGCTCTCCGCCGGGATATCCACCAGACCGAGCGGCTCCTGCGCCACGATGTTGACGCCGACCAGAATGTCATCCAGCACCGCCACATAGGGCGATTGACCCCGCGCGATGGCCGCACGGTAAGCGCGGAGTCCGGCGCGGTAGGCGTTTCTGTAATCTTCTAAGTTTGGCATAGGCAAAACTCCTTCTTGAAAATACGAAGGCTTTTCGTTTCGATAAATGCAGGCTGTCCGGAACAGAACCGGACGCCTGCCTACAGTATAGCATGATTTTCGGATTTATGGGAGACTTTCTCCGGCCAAGGTGTTGATTTAGACAAAATTTTAGGGTACGATAATAGAAAACGTAGAATCATGAGGTATCCTGACATGTTGACCGAACAGCTGCCCAAACTGGAAGCGGGCGAATATCCCGGCGGCATCTGGTATTATGAGCCGCATACTTACCAACCCTATCGTTATGTCCTTGGCCGTGTGGGAAAGCACCCGCTGGTCTGCATCGGCATCAATCCCAGCACCGCCCAGCCCGGCGCGCTCGACCCGACCCTGAAAAGCGTCGAGCGTCTGGCGAACGCCAACGGCTTTGACAGCTGGATCATGTTCAATGTCTATCCCCAGCGTGCCACCGACCCCAACGACATGGACAGAGTGCCCGACCGTGCCCTCTGCGACGAGAATCTCCGCTGGCTGAAGGCCGTCCTCGCCGAGACCGAACCCACCATGTGGGCGGCATGGGGCACGCTCATCGAGAAGCGGGAGTATCTGCCCGGCTTGATGCGGGAGATGGTCGCCCTGACCCGGGAGAAGAACATCCCGTGGGTGACCTTCGGCAAGCGGAGCAAAAAGGGACATCCCCATCATCCGCTCTACTTACGGAAGGATTCCACGCCCGAACCTTTCGATGTGGAAAACTATCTTGACACCTGCTTCTGAATTTAAGAATTGGAGGGAGTCTCTATGACCCCGGAACGATACCGCGTCCTTCTGAACTGGTTCGACCGCCATCCCAAGACCAAGCAGCTGACGATCTTTCTGAACCACTGGCTTCCGCTCATCCCCTTTGTCTGCTTCCCGGTGCTCATCGTCCTGCTGAACATCCAATGGTTCGGCCTGATGGGACGGGGCACGAGCCGCGACATCCTCGATTTTATGCCGCTCATCGCCCGGGCTATTCTTGTTCCGGCGGCGGTGTTTCTGTTCGGAACGCTTCTCCGCGCCAAGCTGAATTTCCCCCGTCCCTATGAGCAGCCCGGCTTCACTCCGCTGGTGGAAAAAGAGACGAGCGGCAACTCCTTCCCCTCCCGGCACGCTCTGAGCGCGTCGGTGCTGGCGGCGGTCTGGCTGTATTTTTACCCGACGGTGGGCTGGTTCATGGTGGGCGTCGCCGTCGCCATCTGTATTCTGCGGGTCTTGTCGGGCGTTCATTACGTCCGGGACGTCGTTGCAGGCGCAGTTTTAGGCTTTGGTGTGGGAGCGGCCTGCATGTGGCTGCTGTAAAGCATCTCAAAAAAGCGCGTAAAATCGTGTCAAACGAAAGAATCCAAAAAAGTCGAAAAGAATTTTGAAAATTCCCTTGACAGAATGGGGTCGGTATGGTATTATACTTCTCGCAGCGTGTGCCGACACACGGCTGCCGCCATATTAGAACCCAATGGGATTACAACGTGCGCCCGTAGCTCAGGTGGATAGAGCAACTGCCTTCTAAGCAGTGGGCCGGGGGTTCGAGTCCCTTCGGGCGCATTGATATGGTGCCCATAGCGTAGTCGGTTAACGCGCCAGATTGTGGATCTGGAGACCGTGGGTTCGAGTCCCACTGGGCACCCCACTAGAGCCGCTGTTGCATTTGCAATGGCGGCTTTTCCTTTTGCTCTGCCTTGTGCCCAGTGGGACTCGAGATGCCTCACTAAAGGGCTTCCCCTTGAGGGGAAGCCTTAACAACGTATCCTATAAACAACATATATCCCTACAAACAACAAAACCGTCCGGTGGTCAGCCGGACGGTTTTGTGTTATAGAAGAAAAA
>CAVJGY010000171.1:0-3752 GCA_963648915.1 Acutalibacteraceae bacterium
CCGCTCGTTTTTTGTTGCCTGAAATTGTTTAAAGTTCGCCGGGATGCTCCCGCCGCCATGCGAGATAATCCTCGAGAAGGACGGTCGCGCTCATCGAGTCGAGGACTTCCTTCCGCCGCCAGCCGTAAGTGCCGCTTTCATCCAGAAGGTCGGAGGCCGAGCAGGTGGTCTGCCGCTCGTCCCACATCCGGACGGGGAGCTTGCTCCAATGCTCGAGGATGCCGCCCAGCTTCCGGCTCTTCTGGGCGCGGACGCCCTCGGTGTCGTCCATATTCAGCGGCAGGCCGACGACGATAATTTCCGCTTTGTGCGCAGTGGCGGCTTCGCAGACCTTCGCGGCGACCTTCCGCATGACTTTTTCGGTGATTTGAGGCTTGATGGGGCTTGCAAGCGTCTCGTTGTCGTCGCAGATGGCAAGTCCCGTGCGGCTGTCGCCGTAATCGACTGCTAAAATTCTCATGAAATGTCCTTTCTGTGCGGGTGTTTTTTCCCAGTCTACCACAGAATAGAACTTCTTGCAATTTTGTGATACAATAGAGCTATCTTTTTTGTGGGAGGATGGCTATGCTCAAACTGGTTTTAGGAGGCTCTGGCAGCGGCAAGACGACCCTGCTGTACAACCAAATCAAAGCGCGGGCAGAGGCAGGCCAGCACAGCATCCTGCTTGTGCCGGAGCAGTTCACCTCGGCGACCGAGGCGCGAATCTACCGCGAACTGGGGGACAGCCTGTCGGGAATGGTCGAAAGCTTTTCGTTCACGAGTCTGGCCGAAAAAATCCTCTCGACCGAGGGCGGCGAGGCCGTCCAGACCTTGACCGACGCAGGCCGTGCGGTCTTGGTGCGGCGGGCACTGGAAGAATTGCAGGACAATGTGCATTACTACTACCGCCACCGCCGGAGCGCGGCCTTCTGCCAGATGGCGTCGGAGACCATCGACGAGCTGAAAAGTGCGGGCTTGTCCGGCGACCAGCTGGCCGTTCTCGCCCAGAACTGCGGCACAGAGAGCGGCAAGCTCTCGGAGCTGGCGTTGATCTTTAAAGGCTATGAGACGCTGTTGGAGCATACCGGAATGGACCCGGCTGACCGTCTCGAGCTGGCCGCTGTCCGGCTGGAAGATGCCCTTGCGCGGGGCGAACTGCCCGCCTTCCTGAAAGACCGGGCGGTGTTCATCGACGAGTTCGATACCTTCAATGCCCCGAAAAAGCGGCTGATGGGTGCGATGCTGGCGGCACTGCCGACGGTCGTGGTCGCCCTCTGCGACGACGGCACACCGCTCATCCCGGGCGACCTGAGCCTGTTTTCAGGAGCGAAGCAGGTCGCGGCACAGCTCCGTCAGCTGGCACGGAAAAACGGTGCAGAAGTCGCCGCACCTGTCCTTCTCCGCCGGGACGTCCGGCACAAAAACGCTCCCGGTCTTGCGGCACTGACCGAGATTCTGGAAACGGGCAGCTGTGAGCCGCTGGATGCACCCGCTCCGGAGGTGCACCTCTTTGCCGCCCCCAGCCGGGAAGAAGAGGCCCGCGCCGCCGCCGGTGCAATTCGCCGTCTCATGCGGCAGGGCGTCCGGTGTGGAAAGATCGCGGTCGTCTGCCGCGACATCGCAAAGTATCGCGCGGCGGTGCGGTACGAATTCCGGATGGCGGAAATTCCGCTCTACTGCGACGAGCCGACGACCCCGGAATTCAGCGCACCCGCAACGGCCGTCCGCGCCCTGCTTGCATTGGCACGCGGTGCGGAGATGACCGAACAGTTGACCGCCCTTGCCAAAACCGGACTTTGCCAATTGGAAGAGGCGGAGGTCTGCGCCCTCGAGAACTACGCCTTCACATGGTCGCCGACGGCCTCCGCGTGGCGGGAGGAGTTCAAGAAAAGCCCGAAGGGATTCGGCGGACGGGAGCTGACCGAGGAAGATTTGAAGAATCAGGAGGCCGCAGAGCGTGCCCGGAAGCTTCTGGTCGATGCCGTGGACGAGATGCGGGGCAAAGTCCGGAACGCCAACGCGGAACAAATCAGCCGCGCGCTTTATTTCTGCCTGAAAAAGCTGGGTGCGGAGGAACGGCAGAATGCACAGGTCGAGAGCATTCGCGCCGAGCGGGGCATCCCGGCGGCCGAGGAAGCCGCCCGGGAGTGGAACGTCGTGATGGGACTGCTCAACGAGATGGCGCGTCTGCTGGGCGACCAGACCGTGACCGTGGCCGAGTATGAGGACCTGTTCGGCCTGCTCCTGCGCTCGTCCGACCTCGGACACATCCCGCAGACCTTGGATGCGGTCGTCCTTGCCAGTGCGGGCAAAATGCGTCTGGATGACCCGGATTATGTCTTTGTGCTGGGTCTGGCCGAGGGCGAGTTCCCGACCGCACCTGGCGAAAGCGGCCTGCTGACCCATGCCGACCGCGACGCACTGATGGCGAATGAAATTGACCTGCCCGACTGCTTCGAGAACCGTGTCGTCCGTGAGCAGGTCTGCTTCTATAAGGCACTGACTGCGCCCGCAAAGGAGCTGTGGATGAGCTGGCCGAAGGGCGCGGGCCTGACCCTCTGTGCGGCTCTCGAGCCTATCGTGGACGCGCTGAATCCTCAGCCGCCGGAGCTGGAGCTGACCGACCTTGCGGCCACGCCCGCCGATGGTCTGGACTGTCTGGGCGGCGGCTGGAATCTGACCGGAACGGAGCGTGCCAGCCTGACCGAGGCACTGCGCACGCCCGGCGGAGAAGAGCCGGAAGGCCTGAAGCTCCTGCACCGGATGGCGGAGAACCCGCCGAAGAAGATTAACGACTTGGATTCTCTGGAAAGCCTGCTGGGGCGGCGGCTTCGCATTTCGCCCAGCCAGCTGGAAAAATATTATACCTGTCGGTACGGCTACTTCCTGCAATATGTGCTGGGTCTGAAACCCCGCCGCCGCGCCGAACTGAGTGCCGACCAGAGCGGCACGCTGATGCACTGGGTGCTCCAAATGGCACTCGACCCGAACCCCGGCGAGGACAACCCCTGCGCCCAGATGATGCAGCCCTTCACCGAATTGGATGACGAGGCCATTGCAACACTGGCGTCGATGCTGGTGGATGCCTATGCACAGAAATATCTGCCCGAGGATACCGCCCGGTTCGCGTACCTGCTCTCCCGCCTGAAAAAGAGCATGACGAGCCTGCTCTGCTATCTGCGGGACGAACAGCGGCAGAGCAGTTTCCGCCCGGTGGCCTGTGAGCTGAAGATCGGCGGCGGAGAGGATGCCGTGCCGTCGCAGGTCTATCGGCTGTCGGATGGCCGCACGGTTCAGCTCATCGGTACGGTCGACCGTGCCGACGAGTGGGTGGAGGAAAACGGCACGCGGTGGGTGCGTGTCGTGGACTACAAGACCGGCTCGAAGAAGCTCGACCTGAAAGAGGTCTACTGCGGTCTGGACTGTCAGATGCTTCTGTATCTGTTCAGCCTGACCCGGGATAAGAGCGGACGTTTCACCGGGGCAGAGCCGGCGGGCGTGCTCTACCTTCTGGCCGACCCCGCCCCCGAGACGACGACCCGCGACAAGGCCGCACGGAGCGTGGAATACAAGATAGACGGTCTGGTCGTGGACGAACCTCGGGTGTTTGACGCGATGGACGCAGACGAGACGGGAAAATATCTGCCCTTCTCGTTCCGGAACGGTGCGCCCAGCCCCTATCAGAAAGATAAACGCGCCGATATCGCCAAGCTGAACCGCATCGAACTGCATCTGGATGACCTCGTGACCCAGATGGGCGAACAGCTCTACGA
>CAVJGY010000172.1:0-3747 GCA_963648915.1 Acutalibacteraceae bacterium
TGGGGTCAAGATAAGCCAGCACGTCGAGGTTGAGCCACGAGTAATCGCGGTCGATCTTGATGATGTCCTTGCGGCCGCATTCCGCCTTGTGAGAGCGTGCGTTCTGGATGAGCGCGACGCTGGCGGTGCGGTTGCCCTTGATGCCCAGCAGGTCCATCAGGCCGATGGCGGTGCCTGCCTTGATGTGGTCAATCACAATACCGTTCTGGATCTCGTCGATGTTCAGCATATCAGTTGCCCTCCTTCGGTGCTTTGGGGTCTGCCAGACCCAGCAGAGTCATGATCAGAGCCATACGGACGTAAACGCCGTTCTGCACCTGCTCGAAGTAGGCGGCACGCGGGTCGTCGTCCACATCCAGTGCGATCTCGTTGACACGGGGCAGGGGATGGAGCACGGCCATGTCCGGCTTTGCGAGAGCCATCTTTTCCTTGGTGAGGATGTAGCTGTTCTTCAAGCGGATGTAGTCCTCCTCGTTGAAGAAACGCTCCTTCTGAACACGGGTCATGTAGAGGATGTCCAGCTCGGGCATGACCTCTTCCAGACTGCGGGTCTCCTTGTACTCGATGCCGTTGGCCTCCAGAACATCGGTGATGATGTAATCCGGAACGCGCAGCTCCTCCGGGCTGATAAGGACGAAGCGAATGTTCTTGCAGCGTGCCATCGTCTTGATGAGGGAGTGGACGGTGCGGCCGAACTTGAGGTCGCCGCACAGACCGATCGTCAGGTCGTCCAGCCGACCCTTGCGGCGGCGGATCGTCATCAGGTCGGTCATGGTCTGGGTCGGGTGCTGGTGTCCGCCGTCGCCTGCGTTGATGACAGGGATGCGGGAATAGCGGCTGGCACGAAGGGGCGCACCCTCCTTCGGGTGGCGCATGGCGACGATATCGGCGTAGCAGGACACCACGCGGATGGTGTCGGCGACGCTCTCGCCCTTGGATGCACTGGAGACGTTCTCGCTCGGGAAGCCCAGCACATGGCCGCCGAGGTTCAGCATGGCCGCCTCGAAGGAGAGACGGGTGCGGGTAGACGGCTCATAGAACAGGGTGGCGAGTTTCTTGTGCGCGGCGACATCCTGATAAGCGGCAGGGTCGGCGCAGATACGGTCGGCAAGGTCGAGCAGGTCAGTGATCTCTTCCTGACTGAAATCCAACGGGTCGATGAGATGACGCATGTTTTACAGTACCTCCATCAAAGAAGCTTTCGTAGGATCGAAAAATCAAAGAAGTTCGTGTAATAGCTCAGCGAGCGCATGACCGGCTGACACAGACGGTTGAAGCAGACCTCATCGAGAAGCAGCATCGCCTCACCCGGTGCAAGCCGCATGGCCGCACGGATGGACTCGTCGCCGCAGCTGGCCTTCAGGTGCGCCACGTTGGACGAGATCTGCTGGTGACACTCCCGCTCCAGAATATCAAATACGCCGCCGGACAGGTCGATGCGGGTGTAATCCCGGTTGCCGAACAGCGAGCGCGGCAGATAGTCGATGGAGTAGATGACGGGGGTGGTATCAGCAAGGATGCGCTTCTTGATGCAGATGACCTCATCCCCGGCCGCGATCGCCAAGTCCCGCGCCAGCTCTTCACTGGCACGGACGGGGTAGATCTGGATGCCGTCCGCGTGCGGATAGCTGCCAAAGCTGCGGATGAGGGGGTAATATTCCAGCTTTTGGTCCAGCCGGCTGCGCAGATTGAGCACTGTGCGGTTGACGACCGTGCCGATGCCGCGCACACGCTCGATGTAGCCGGCACGCTCCATCTCACTCAGTGCGTCGCGAATGACGGTGCGGCTGACGCCAAGCTGAGCCGCAAGGTCGACCTCAGCAGGCAGGCGGTCGGCCTCCGCATAGCGGCCGGTGCGCAGTTCGTCCAGCAGTGCGGTCACGATGCGGTCGCTGATGACTGCACCACCCAGACGGCTGGAAGGGGAAAGTCTGGAATCTTTCATCGTATGTATCCTCCGGTTCACGGGCGGGTTGACCCCGCCTGGACTTCAGAAAATCAGCCGCCGGACCGGAAAAGTCCGTCTGTTGGTTTTCCTTTCTTAAGTATAACATAAATCGACCGGATTGAAAACGGCATTTGTGCCGGATTTCGGGATAAAAGTATGATTTTGTTTTGACAGGGAAAAAGAAAGGGCTCCCCGGACATCCGGGAAGCCCCTATAATGTTTTATGCGGCCTGTGCGGTCAACTCTTGCTGATTGAGCTTTTTGCGGACGACCAGCAGGCAGATGAGATGAACGAGTGCGGTCAAGACCCAGCTGACCGGGTAGCTGATGTAAAGGGTCGTGGTGGAGCGGAAGAGCTGGAACACCGTCGCGATCCAGACCAGACGCAGCAGGCAGCTGCCGACCAGACTGACGACCATTGGCAGGACAGAATAGCCCCGTCCGCGCAGGCAGCTCGCCAGAACATCCATGCAGCCGCAGAGCAGATAAGTCGCGGCAATGACATGCAGACGCGCCAGACCTGCAGAGACGACCATTTCATCCGAGGAGTAGAAGTGAAGCAGCTGTGTGCCCAGCAGGGACGCACCACCGCCCAGCACCAGACCGGTCACGACGACGCAGAGCAGGCAGTTGCGCATCACGCGGTCGAGGTTGTCGTACCGACGCGCACCCATATTCTGGCTGGTGAAGGTAACAGCAGCCTGTGCGAAGGAGTTCATCGCGGTGTAGACAAAGCCTTCGATGTTGGACGCCGCCGAGTTTCCGGCAACGATGGTCGAGCCAAATGAGTTGATGGCCGACTGGATGACGACATTCGACAGGCTGAACACCGTGCTCTGCAACCCGGCTGGCAGGCCGATGCGCAGGATTTGGAGCAGCGCGCCCTTGTGGAAGCCCAGATGCCGCAAATCGAGATGAAGCGCACCCTTTTCGCGGGTCAGGATCCAAGTGACAAGGCAGGCGGAAACGGTCTGGCTGATGATGGTCGCCAGTGCAACACCCGCAACACTGAGCTGGAAACCAATGACAAAGACGAGGTTGAGCACCACATTGATAACGCCTGCCAAAGCCAGACAGTAGAGCGGACGGCGGGTGTCGCCGACCGAACGCAGAAGGGCCGAGCTGAAGTTGTAGAGCATCGTCATCGGCATTCCGATGAAGTATATTTTAAGGTAGAGGGTGGAAAGGTCAATGACGTCCTCGGGGCAGGACATCAGCTCCAGCAGGCCGCGCGCCGCAAAGAAACCGACGAATGCCAGCAGAACGCCGCTGACAAGGCCCAGCGTGACCGAGGTCTGAACGGTGTTCTGCACGCCCTGTTCATCCTTTGCACCAAAACAGCGCGCTGCAACGACATTTGCACCCAGCGACAGGCCAACGAACAGGTTGACGAGCAGATTGATGAGTGCGCCGTTCGAGCCGACCGCTGCCAGCGCGGTACTGCCCGCAAACCGTCCGACGACCACGACGTCTGCCGCGTTGAACAACAGCTGCAAAATGCTGGACGCCGCCAGCGGCAGAGAAAACAGGATGATCTTTTTCAGCATCGGCCCGCTGGTGAGATCCCCGGCCTGAGTGGTATGCGCCATGAAAATTCCGCCTCCTTTGAAACTTCTGAATACTTCTTACACACAAACGAACAAAAAGCCCTCTGTGCATCACAGCACATGGGCAGATACCTATTATAACGCGCACGATTGTAAAATACAAGATGGCTTTGGGTAAAATTCCTGCTTGCAGGAAAGCTTTATTCATGGTAAGATAAAGAAAAACTGACGAAAGAAGGAACACCGGATGAA
>CAVJGY010000173.1:0-3738 GCA_963648915.1 Acutalibacteraceae bacterium
CGGCTCTCGGTCTGCACGATTGAGCCAGCTGCGAATAATGGCATACCCACCCTGACAGAAGAACAAATACACATACTCCCGTTCTGCTCCGGTGAAGCTGTCCGGGATCTCACGGGACAGAATGGTTTGGATCGTCGGCAGGACAAAAAGCTTTTCCAAGAACTCCTTATCCGGAATGTTGTTGATGAGCGCGAGCCATTTGTTCTCCTCACTCAGAAGGACCTCCAACGCCCGGCAAAGGTTTTCCGCATGGGATGCGGAGGCATCCTTGAGCTTTTCGTCCAGTTTCGCGAACAGCTCGGCTTCGATCTCCGCCAGCAGGTCATACTGGCTTCCATAATACTTATAAAATGTCGTACGGTTGATCTGCGCTGTGGCGCACAGCTCGTAAATGGAAATTTTTTCGATGGGCTTTCTTTCCAGAAGCTTGAGCAGTGCTTCCTTGAGCATCGCCTTGCTCAGACGTATCCGCTGATTTTCCATCTTGTTTTCTCCTTCTGCATTCTCAACTGATTTTACAAAACTGTTGCTCTTAAAGCAAAGTCTCTCTATTTTGCTTACAACACAGCAGTCTGAAATCAACAGTTGGTTTATTTTAAAGCTCTTTGACAGTATGATAGAGAAAATCAGACCTGTCAAGCCCCTGCCGGCGGGTCATGAAAGGAATATCATATCATGGAACAATGCACCTTGGGAGCATCCGGCGTTTCTGTCCCTGTAATGGGCGTCGGAACGATGCTCTGGCTGCCCGGAAAAGACCTGAGCGAAGAGAGCCTCTTCGCCGCTTACCAGACCTGCATCGAAAAGGGACTGACCCTCTTTGACACCGCCGAGATCTACGGCAACGGCACATCCGAGCGTCTGCTTGGAAAATTTCAGAAGCAGGATGGCCGCCCCATCCAAATCGCAACAAAATTTGCACCGCCGTCCAAAATGAACCCGTTACAGCAAAAGCGAGCCTGTGACATCGACTCACCGGACGCGCTGCGGGAAGCTCTGGATGCCAGCCTGAAACGTCTCGACCGGGACTGCATCGACCTGTACCAGATGCACATGCCTCCCCGAAACGGAAGCATTCCAGCATACATGGACGTTATGGCGCAAGCTGTTCAGGAGGGAACGGTCCGTGCTGTCGGCGTCTGCAACTTTTCCAAGGAACAGATCGAAGAAGCCGCATCTGCGCTGGAGCGTCACGGTATTCCGCTGGCGACGGCAATGGTCGGCTACAACATTCTGCGCCGTTATCCCGAAACGAACGGCGTGTTCGAGGTCTGCCGTCAGCATGGAATCACGGTCATCCCCTACGCACCACTCGCCGAGGGAACACTGACCGGAAAATATCGCAGTGGCAAACACGTTCCGCTCCAATATGCTGTCACATCCTACTTCGGACATCTGAATATCACCGGAGAACGGAACGACGGCACTTCCCTGCTTCAGCGCATCTTCTCGAAACCACGCGAGGTGGACATCCAGCGGATGGAGCCGCTCATGCAGGTCATGGATGAGATCGCACACGACCACGGAAAAACCATTGCACAGGTCGCATTGAACTGGCTGCTCACAACACAGGACGCTGAGGGCGTCCATGTGCTCCCCATTCCGGGAACAAAAAAGGAAAAGCAGGCCATCGACAATGCGGGTGCTGCCGACTGGAAAATGACTCCCGCCGAGCGTGCCCGCATCTGTGAGGCAGAACAAAAGCTGTAAATACTCCCGAAACGCCAAAGAGTCTCCGGTGACATACTGCCACCGGAGACTCTTTGGTTTTGTTAAAGCATTGAAAGCGGTGAAAATGGCTTAATAAAAAGTGGTGCTCTCTTCTCAGGCAGTGTCAGACGGCTCAGACCTTCGGGTACTCCGGCGAGAGGACGCTGTCCTTTTCGGCCACGCTCTTGTCGCGGCCCTGATACATGACGTAGTAGGGCGGGATATTGTTGACCTTATACAGCAGCTCCTTCTCCATCTCCTTGAGCTTGAGCGGGTTGATCTTCGGCAGATCCTTCGATGTGATCTCGCCCTTGATGTGGTTGAACTTCAAGATCTGCTGCTTGAAGTAGCGCATATCGTACTGGGCGGGGTTGACTTCGATGATCTCCTTATCCAGTCCGGTCAGCTGATAGACAGCCTCCAACGGAGTACGAACCGAAGTCTCGACCGTGAACACCACATCGCCCGGGACTTCGACATACTGGCCGATGAACGCAATATTCTTGCAGCCATCCGGCACGACCTTCGGGCGGTCGGTCGCTGTACGCGGCATGAACTGGCTGGTGATGTAGGGCATCATGCAGGTGGAAGCATGGGCGTGTGCCAGCACCTCGTCCTTGATATCCATCAGGTTGAAGTGGTACAAGATCTCGGTCAGGATCTCCTCGCCCGTGCATTCAGCCATCGGCTTCTTGATGTAGTTGCCCAGCCGCTCACCAAACAGGCCATCGCCCCAGAGGGTATCCTCGTTGTTGGCACGCTGGTTCGGGAAATAATCGCGGTCGTAGAGCATCAGGCTCATCTCCCAGCCGGAATCCTTGACCGTGATGCAGCCGCCCGTGCCGGGCTTGCTTCCGGTCAGACGCTCAAGACGTTGGAACAGCTCGGGATAATCCTTGATGGTGATGAAGTAGCTCATCCACTTGGTCTTGTCGATCGGGCCGATAAACTTTTCGGGGTGGCCGAACTTCTCGTGCTTCTCGGCGAGGTTCTGCCAGATGGTGAACAGACCTAGATCGTCGGTGTTCCGGTTGGTGGGTGCAACATGGGTATTGTCGCCGAAGGTCGCATTCGTCATCATCGAACCGTTGGTGACGAAAACATAGTCCTCCGGGCGTACCTCGACCCGCTCTTCCTTACCATCGACCCGCATCCGGATGCCCTGCGCGGTGTTGCAGTCAGCATCCATGTCGATATCGTAGACGGCACAGCCGCCCTTGATGGTGACACCCTTCTCCTTGAGCCAGTTGGTCAGGGGCTTGATGATGGAGTCGTAGTCGTTCCGCTTGGTGTGCA
Organism: Acutalibacteraceae bacterium; assembly: GCA_963648915.1. Classification (GTDB taxonomy): domain Bacteria; phylum Bacillota; class Clostridia; order Oscillospirales; family Ruminococcaceae; genus Faecalibacterium. The sequence goes on from CAVJGY010000173.1 coordinate 3,007, forward strand.
GGATGCCCTCCAGATAGTCGATGCGCCAGCCCAGACCGAAGCGGCTCAGATAGCGTTTCGCTTCCAGCGCGCTGTGATAGGGCTTGAAGGCCAGCATCGGGTGGAAGCACCACCACATGGCTGAGTGGAAGAAGGGCGAATCCTTGCCGAAGTATTCCTCGATCGTCATGTTCTCGAGGTCCTTTTCCGGCTCGGTGATGAACTTCTGAAGCTTTTCGGTGGTCTCAGCGTCCATCCGGTAATCGTGGATGCCCTCCCAGATATGGCCGCAGTCCTGAATGGCGCGGCACTCAGAGTGGATGGGAAGCTCGCGGTTGACATCCACCGTCTCGTCCAGCACGGTACGGGTGGAATCGTCCAGCGAGGGCAATTTACTGCACAAATACCACAGGCATTCCATGTGCGGCTCCAGCTCTCGCTCACCCGGGCAGATGTACGCGCCCTCTGTGCCGATCGCACCGCAGCAGCCGCCGACGTCGTTCCGCTTCTCGTAGATGGTGATGTTCTCGCCCGGCATCCCGGCGTCATCCACAAGGAAGGCGGCCGCAGCCAGACCTGCGATGCCGCCGCCCACAATGTGAGCCTTGCGGTTCTCAATGCCTTCCGGCTTACGGGGATGATACATCAGATCGTAGATTTTCATGGTAATTCTCCCTTCTGCACAACACACGTTCAATTTCATACGCGTGTTGACTTTTGCTTCTGAGAGCAGTATAGTATACCCAGCCTGCC
>CAVJGY010000174.1:0-3731 GCA_963648915.1 Acutalibacteraceae bacterium
GTTGTTATTATAAGTGCAGGCTGTCGGGCGTAGTTGTTATCACTGCGCCGGACAGCCGGTCCGAACTCCCCCGAAAACCGCATGAGGCGGTTTTTTATAGGCAAAGCAGTTAGGTCATTCTAACTCAGAGATGGAAGGAACAAGGAGGTTCCCAATGATTAACTTTGAACAGTGGGAAGGCTTTGAAGGCCGCATCTGGAAAGAGGAAGTCAATGTCCGCGACTTCATCCAGAAGAACTACACCCCGTACAACGGCGACGAGTCGTTCCTCGCTGGCCCGACTGAGGCTACCAACAAGCTGTGGGGTGCACTGCAGCAGCTCCAGAAGGCTGAGCGTGCCAAGGGCGGCGTGCTGGATATGGAGACCGAGGTCGTCAGCGGTCTGACCGCATATGGCCCGGGCTACATCGACGAGAGCCTGAAGGACCTCGAGCAGATCGTCGGCCTGCAGACCGACAAGCCCCTGAAGCGTGCCTTCATGCCCTACGGCGGTATCAAGATGGCGGAGCAGGCCTGCACCACCTATGGCTATGAGCCGAGCGCAGAGCTGCACAAGATCTTCACCGACTACACCCGCACCCACAATCAGGCCGTCTTTGACGCCTATACCCCGGAGATGAAGAAGGCTCGTCACACCCACATCATCACCGGTCTGCCCGACACCTATGGCCGCGGCCGTATCGTCGGCGATTACCGCCGTGTGGCTCTGTACGGCATCGACGCTCTGATCCAGTTCAAGCAGGAAGACTTCGCCAACTGCGGCGACGGCACGATGACCGATGACGTCATCCGCCTGCGCGAGGAGATCGCACGTCAGATCAACGCCCTGAAGGTCATGAAGAAGATGGCCGAGGCCTACGGCTACGACATCTCTCAGCCTGCGAAGAACGCAAAGGAAGCCTGCCAGTGGCTCTACTTCGGCTATCTGGCCGCTATCAAGACCCAGAACGGCGCAGCAATGAGCGTTGGCCGTATCTCCACCTTCCTGGACATCTACATCCAGCGCGATCTGGACAACGGCACGCTGACCGAGTCTCAGGCTCAGGAGCTCATTGACCACATGGTCATGAAGTTCCGTATGGTCAAGTTTGCTCGTATCCCCAGCTACAACCAGCTGTTCTCCGGCGACCCTGTCTGGGCTACTCTGGAAGTCGGCGGCATCGGCATGGACGGCCGCAGCATGGTCACCAAGAACTGCTACCGCTTCCTGCACACTCTGGAGAACATGGGCCCCGCACCCGAGCCGAACCTGACCGTTCTGTACTCTTCCGCTCTGCCTGAGAACTTCAAGAAGTACGCCGCAAAGGTCTCCATCAACACCAGCTCCGTCCAGTACGAGAACGACGATGTGATGAAGCCCGTCTGGGGCGACGACTACTCCATCTGCTGCTGCGTTTCTGCAACTCAGACCGGCAAGGAGATGCAGTTCTTCGGCGCACGCGCAAACCTCGCAAAGTGCCTGCTGTACGCCATCAACGGCGGTGTCGACGAGAAGAGCCACGAACAGTGCGGCCCGAACTACGCCCCCATCACCAGCGAGTACCTGAACTACGACGAGGTTCTGCCCAAGTACGTCCAGATGTTGGATTGGCTGGCTGGCCTGTACGTCAACGTGCTGAACCTGATCCAGTACATGCACGACAAGTACTACTACGAAGAGGCTGAGATGGCCCTCATCGACACCGATGTCCGCCGCACCTTCGCAACTGGTATTGCAGGCTTCTCCCACGTCATCGACTCCCTGAGCGCGATCAAGTACGCAAAGGTCAAGGTCGTCCGTGACGAGACGGGTCTGGCTACCGGCTTCGAGGTCGAGGGCGACTTCCCGAAGTACGGCAACGACGACGACCGTGCCGACGAGATCGGCGTCTGGCTGCTGCGCACCTTCCTTGAGATGATCAAGAAGCGTCACACCTACCGCAACTCCGAGGCTACCACCTCTATCCTCACCATCACCTCCAACGTCGTCTACGGCAAGTACACGGGTGCTCTGCCTGATGGCCGCGCTGCCTTCACCCCGTTCGCTCCCGGTGCAAACCCGAGCTACGGCGCAGAGCAGAATGGTCTGTTGGCATCCCTGAACTCTGTCGCAAAGCTGCCCTATCACTGGGCACTGGACGGCATCTCCAACACCCAGACCATCAACCCCGATGCTCTGGGCCACAGCGAGGGCGAGCGCGTCGACAACCTGGTTCAGGTCATGGACGGCTACTTCGATCAGGGCGCACATCACCTGAACGTCAACGTCTTCGGTAAGGAGAAGCTCATCGACGCAATGGAGCATCCTGAGAAGGAAGAGTACGCAAACTTCACCATCCGTGTCTCCGGCTACGCGGTCAAGTTCATCGACCTGACTCGCGAGCAGCAGATGGACGTTATCTCTCGTACCTGCCATGCAGCTCTCTGATCCCATCGGATACGTCCATTCGCTTGAGTCCTTCGGCTCAGTGGATGGACCGGGCGTCCGGTTCGTGGTGTTCCTGCAGGGATGTGCACTGCGGTGCAAATACTGCCACAACCCCGAGACTTGGGCGACCGATTGCGGCGAGCAGTGGACGGCGGAGCAGCTGTTCCAGAAGGTCTACCGCTACCGCAATTATTGGGGCAAAAAAGGCGGCATCACGGTCAGCGGTGGCGAGCCGCTCCGTCAGATGGAATTCCTGACAAAGTTCTTCACGCTGGCGCACAAAAAAGGCGTCCACACCGCGCTCGATACGGCCGGTCAGCCGTTTCGGACAGACCCGGAGTATCTGTCCGAGTTCGACCGCCTGCTGGACGTTACCAGTCTCGTGATCCTTGACCTCAAGGAGATCGACCCGGAAAAGCACCGCCAGCTCACCGGAAAGGACAATGCAAACATCCTCGCGATGGCGCAGCACATCTCCGACCGGGGCGTTCCGCTCTGGATCCGGCATGTGCTCGTTCCCGGCCTGACCGACGACGAAGAGGGTCTGCGCAGGACCGCAGAGTTCATCTCGTCGCTCAAGACGGTCGAACGTGTGGAGGTTCTTCCCTACCACACCCTCGGCCTGTTCAAGTGGCAAAAGCTGGGGATCACCTATCCGCTTCCGGACGCTGTCCCGCCCACTGCGGAGCAGGTCAAGCGTGCTGAAGAGCTGTTGGAAGTTCAGAAATATCACTAAAGAAAGAAGCTCACATCTGTGAACATTCACGGATGTGAGCTTCTTTTTATGGTTTACTTAGCCCTCTTGGGTTTGCTCTTGGTTCTGGTTCTCCTGCATTTTCTTGATCTTGCGGATGGCCTTGAACACCTTGAAGTCCGTCACCTTGTCCTCTTCGTCTGCGGACATCAGCTCGTTCTCCACGGCCCAACGGAGTGCCTTTTCGGTGTCGGTCAGCTCAACGCCTTCCTCCACAGCGACCTCCGGATAGCCTGCATACTGCCACAGAGCCATTGCCATCTGTTCGCGGTTCTGCGGAACGGCCTCCACCGGAAGCTCCGCCTTGATGTAATCCAGCATATAGTCATATGCCACCAAGCCTGCCGTAATGCCGGCTGTAGCGATCACACCGCCAACGATCATCGCGCCAACGACAAAGCCGTCGTTATCCGATTTTGGCTGGTCGGTATTGCCCGGATCAGCTGCAACCTTATCCTTGTAAGTTGCTTCGATTTTGACCGCAAGCTCGCCCATCGTGAAGGTCGTTTCCGTCTTGGAGGCATCCTCCAGCGTTACGCCACCCTCAACGACCTTCCAGCTGTCGAATTC
>CAVJGY010000175.1:0-3715 GCA_963648915.1 Acutalibacteraceae bacterium
CTCGGGGGTGTTGTCGGCACAGAAGGATACCCGGATGGCGGTGTCGATGGCGAGTGGGTCGCGTCCCATTGCCGCCAGCGTGTGGCTGGGCTGTCCGCGTCCGCAGGCACTCGCCGACGAAACGTAAATTTGCTGTTCCGCGAGGAAGGCCAGCATCGTTTCGCTCTTGATGCAGTTCTCGCTGAAATTTAGCACCTCGGGCACGGCGGTGTCCGGGCTGTTGATGACGACCTCCGGGAAAGCGGCCAGACCCTCCCGTAACCGCTGGTTCAGGGCACGAACGGCGGTGTCACGGCTCTTCATATTCTTGGAAAGCCGGGTCGCGGCCGCAGCCAGTCCCATCGCATAGGGAAGGTTCTCTGTGCCGGGGCGCATCTCGCGCTCCTGTTCGCCGCCGAGGTAGGGCGGCTGGAACGCCTGCACCAACCGGTCGCTCAGATAGAGCGCGCCGATGCCCTTGGGGGCGTGAATCTTGTGTCCGCTGACCGACAGGGTGTCGATGTTCGCCAGCTTGATGGGGACGCGCATCCATGCCTGCACTGCGTCAACGTGGACGATGGTGCGGCTGTTCTTCTGCTTGACAGCAGCGGCTAGACGCTCGACATCGTTCCGCGTGCCGATCTCGTTGTTCACCATCATGCAGGCGACAAGGATGGTGTTCTTGTCGACGTGCGCCAGCATCTCGTCAAGGTCGAGCGTGCCGTCGGCCTTCGGGTTCACGACGGTCACATCGTAGCCCATCTTCGCCAGACGCTCCAAAGGTTTCTGCACGCTGGGATGCTCGAAGCCGGACACGACGATGCCCTTGCCGTAGGTGCGGGTCAGGGCTGCACCCAGCAGAGCGAGGTTATTGCTCTCGCTGCCGCAGGAGGTGAAATAAAGCTCTTTCGATTTGCAGCCAAGCGTCCGGGCAACGGCAGCACGGGCAGAGTTCAACGCCTCTTCACTTCGTGCGCCGGGGGCATACAGGCTGGACGGATTCGCCCAGTGCTCCCGCATGGCTTTGTCAATGACGTCCGCCACCTCAGGTGCGACCATCGTGGTGGCGGCGTTGTCTAAGTAATGGATCTCGGGATTTTGCAGCATAAAATAATTCCTGCCTTTTGATTGCGTGATTGAACATAATAAACCAGAATAAGTATATCACAGAATGGACGGTTTGCAAATAAAAAAGGACTGCTCCCGGCTGGGAAAACAGTCCTTTTTGAATCACAACGGCGTTCAGTGGGTCTCGTTGGCCTTTTGCAGCCAAATGCTGCCGATGTCCAGCGCGTTGTACAGGCCATGCTTGGTGGTCTGGCGGGCAACGCGAGCCTCGGGAGCTTTGCTCTCATCGGTGGAAAGCAGCATCAGGTGCACCTTGTCCGCGACCTGCTGGCCGCCCATCGGGGTGGTCGTCAGGATTTGGAGATACAGCACATAAGGGTCGGTCATACGGCCGTAATACAGCTCGTTGTCCTTGCGGACGAGGGGCTTGCCTTTATAAGTCAGTTTCGGTGTAAATGGCATCGTGAAAGCCTCCCTATCGTTTAGATTCACTCTAGTATAGCACATTTATAATGGTAGATGCAAGCCGGGAGCACGACTGCTGCAAATTTTTCCCGGCGGCTTGCGTGCGCTTCTGTGCCGCGTTATAATACAGGTAAGAAATGCTCTGAAAACAGAGAAAACAGACGAACAGGAGGCTGACTATGGCGGACTATCAGGAATATCGCAGGCGTGTTCTTCACAAGCGGTGGAGAAGGCGGTTTACGGTGGTGGGGCTTCTGCTCCTGCTGGTGCTGCTGGGCGCAGTCGGGATGATGTGGCGGGTGCTCCACAGCGCACAGGTGCCCGACCGCACCAACGATATCACCATTTTGCAGCAGGCATTGCCGGGCAATGAATGGAACACCATCCGTTACAAGCCCGCCCGTCAGCTGACCGTTCAGACCCGCGCCGACGGCTCGACCGCAATGGACTTCCGGATGGCCGCGCTGCCGGAATCCAAGGCCGTGGACAAGAGCGTGTTCAACACCGCCAGCTTCCTCGGCGACAGCCTGACGCAGGGGATGCAGATCTATGACACCGGACTGCCGGAGGCGATGTTCTGCGCCTATAAGGGCGTCGGGCCGAACGCGGTCGTCAATGGAACATCCTGCAAACGGGCGGACGGCGTGAAGGAAGTGCCGATGGAGGCTCTGACCGAACAGCAGCCGACCGACCTGTATGTTCTGCTGGGCACGAATGTCCTCAACCGGGACGGCGACTACAGCAGCTTTCTGACCTATTACCGCCTGATGCTGGATATGCTGTCCCAGTCGCTCCCGAATACGAACATCTATGTCCAGTCCATCACCCCTGTCCGGCCGGAGGTCCGCGAGACACACCCCGGCCTCTACCGTGACCGCCTCTGCGAGATCAACAACGAGCTTGCGGCTATCGCGCTTGAAAAGGGCTGCACCTTCCTTAACCTGTGGGAGGCTCTGGCCGACGATAACGGCGACCTGAAGGAGGAGTACGCCCAGAAGGACGGCTACCACGTCAAGCCCGAGGGCTATACCGCTTGGGTCGATTACCTCTGTACCCATCGGATCCAGGAGAATGTTACGGATGCGGCTTGACAGTAGTACAGAAAACGGAAAGATGGTACAAAAATATGGCAAATGAGAGCTTGGGAAAAGCAAAAGTCAGAAAGAATGATGAGTTTTATACTGTCTATGATTATATCCAAAAGGAAATGAACGCCTATTTGGAATATGACGCAAATGTCTTTCGAGGAAAAACGATTTTATTGCCCTGTGATGATCCGGAATGGAGTAACTTTACAAAATACTTTGCACAGAATTTTGAGACTTTGGGAATCAAAAAACTAATTAGCACAAGCTATGCAACAGACAGAAAAAAGCAACAGTATGAGCAGTACCATCAAATGACGTTGTTTGAAACAGATTATCCGCAATACGATGAAGAAAAGTCTCATTCGAGAGGTAAAATATTCACATTGACAAGAGAAGCAACGAAATCCGGAACGATTGATATTGATGATTTAGAGTGGGATTATCTTGAGGGTGACGGCGATTTTCGCAGCGATGAAGTAAAAAGATTACGGGATGAAGCGGATATTATTGTAACGAATCCACCATTTTCATTGTTTCGGGAGTTCGTGGCATGGGTTATGGAAGCCGGAAAGAAAATCGTTGTGATAGGAAATCAAAATGCTATAACATATAAAGAGATTTTTCCGTTGCTTAAGGATAACAAATTGTGGATAGGTGCAACGAATAACGGGCAGGATATGGTTTTTGAAGTTCCGGAAGGGGCGGAGGTAGCACCGAAAGACAAAGAAAAAGCGGAAAAATTGGGATATAAGGGAAACTATACGAGGCTGGGAAATGCTTGCTGGTTTACCAATATAGACCATGGAAGACGACATCAACCGCTTTCGTTAATGACGATGGCAGATAATTTGAAGTACAGTAAACATAAGCAAATTCGTGAGCAGGGCTATTTGAAGTACGATAATTATGATGCAATTGAAGTACCGTATGTTGACGCGATTCCAAGCGATTATTTTGAAGAGTATAGTGCGGAACAAGCGGAAAATAATCTCAAGAAAACAATATTGACAAATGAAGGCGGAGACAGCATACTGTTGACCGACCGACCGACCGACCGACCGACCGACCGACCGACCGACCGACCGACCGACCGACCGACCGACCGACCGACCGAC
>CAVJGY010000176.1:0-864 GCA_963648915.1 Acutalibacteraceae bacterium
CCCTTTTCCAGAGAACAGGAGACAGACACATATGAGTTATGAACATCCCACCCGAATTTCCATCTACACGCCGCCGGGCTGGACTCCACCGCCGGAGAAGCACGACAAGCGTTGTCCATTCCAGCGGCCTCAGTACGACACACAGCAGCCCTTTTGCACGAAAGACTGCGCATTGTATGATGCACAGAACAAGCAATGCGGCCTGTTATCTTCCCCGGTCAGTGTCGATGCCATCTACACCGCCCGGCGGATCTGTCAAAAAATGAAATAAGTCTTTTATATAGGTCACATCCATCCTCAGAGGTTCAACAAAAACCGCCTTTTCCCGACCACGTTCAATCGTGATTGAGAAGAGGCGGTCTTTTCATTATTGAATAGCCGTCATTTCTCAAAAGCTTAGGATTCATGCCGATTTTTAGCTGTAATGCCGTCTTTTATTCTCAGAATATAATTCACCCTCTATCATCAACAAGCCCGTACAGAGCCTCTCAGACGGCTCACAGCCGATTTTGTCCGCCGGGCTGAATTAACGAAATCGTTAATATTGACGTACTCGTCAATACAAGCATCTTTTTTCTTTATCCGGCTGTTTTGTCAGCTTACCCGGCCAGCGCAGACCCCCGGCCTATTTCCCCCTCCCCCTGTTATGTTCAGCCAAATAAAAAAAGAGATCGCAAGCTTTCACTCACAATCTCTCAGTTATGTTCTTAATATCACAAGTTTCACATGCTCTCGTGCAGCTGCAATTCTTGCTTTTTCATTAAAGCCTACGTTCGATACGACCGCGACATAATCCGCGTGATAATTCCGCATCGCATCCGACACTAGGTATACTGGACTGTCCGTGCTTACACTGAATGTTTC
>CAVJGY010000176.1:912-3704 GCA_963648915.1 Acutalibacteraceae bacterium
CTTGTCCAGTTCGTCTTTGGCGACGATGTACGGCGCACGCCTCCGCTTTACCTCATGGTAGCCATGATTCTTTAACCAAGACACTACTTGCTTTCGGTATGCCTCCTCGGGGTCGTCCGCTGGCTGCTTTGCTGGCTCGTCCATGTAGTGGTATTCGCCCGGAGAGAACAGGAACAGGCGGAACGGCCATGTGAATAGCCAGCCGATGATTTTCAGACTGCCCCAGATGATATTGCCAAGCACTGCTAAACAGGCTGCTATGATTCCAAGCATATCACAGTTCCTCCATGCCAAAGCTTTGAGCGTCCTATTTGTCAGTGGTTGCAATCAATTTTGGAAGATTTTTGGAACTTTTTCAAATTTCGTTCGTCAAAATGCCGAATAAAAGAAAAAGCACGAAAATTCTCAACGAATTAACGTGCAATTTTGGTCGGAGCAGCGGGATTTGAACCCACGGCCTCTTCGTCCCGAACGAAGCGCGCTACCAACTGCGCTATGCCCCGAAAATACCGCAGCTTTTCGGCTGCGGTCTGGTTGGGGATGAGAGAATCGAACTCCCACAAGTAGAGTCAGAGTCTACCGCACTACCACTATGCAAATCCCCAATATTTTGTTTGTCATGAGCGTTGTTCGCTGCTGACAGGGGATATTATACTACCCACAGCAACAAATGTCAACTGTTTTTTCAAAATTTTTTGACCTTTTCTTTTTCGGCCTGCTTTGCCGACTTTTCCGCGCCGGATGGTTCGCACCCGTGCGTTCTTTTTTGTTTCCCGCTCTTGACACCCGCCCCGTTTGGGAATACTCTTATAGTATATTCAAAGACTCGCTCTGTGCGGGGAATCTTAGGAAATGAGGGATTTTGAGATGAAAAAACGTGTTGGCATCCTGACCTCCGGCGGCGACTGTCCGGGTCTGAACGCGACCATCCGCGGCGTGGCAAAGGCACTGTATGCCCGTATGGGAGATAACGTGGAGATCGTCGGCATCCTGAACGGCTACCACGGCCTGATCAATGGCGACTACAAGGAGATGACCGAGGATGATTTCCGCGGCATCCTGACCCTTGGCGGCACGATTCTCGGCACAAAGCGCACCCCGTTCAAGATGATGCGGGTCGTCGAAGAGGACAAGATCGACAAGGTCGCGGCCATGAAAAAGACCTACAAGGACGCAAAGCTGGACTGCCTGCTCTGCTTGGGCGGCAACGGCACGCACAAGACGGCCAATCTGCTCTCGCAGGAGGGCCTGAACATCATCGGCCTGCCCAAGACCATCGACAACGACATCTACGGCACGGACGTCACCTTCGGCTTCCACACCGCCGTTGACATCGCGACCGACGTCATCGACCGCATCCACACCACCGCAGGCAGCCACAGCCGCGTCATGTGCATCGAGCTGATGGGCAACAAGGCAGGCTGGCTGACCCTCTACGCGGGCATTGCAGGCGGCGCAGACATCATCCTGCTGCCCGAGATGCCCTACGACATCGACCGCGTTTGTGAGGCCGTGGAACGCCGCGCAAAGAAAGGCTCGAACTTCTCCATCCTTGCCGTGGCCGAGGGCGCAATGAACGTCGAAGAGGCCAAGATGAAGCGCAAGGAGTGGATGGCAAAGCGTGCCGAGGCTGGCTACGGCGTCACCGCTACCAACCGCATCGCCGCCGCCATCCAGAAAAAGACCGGCATGGAGACCCGCGTCTGCATCCCGGGTCACATGCAGCGCGGCGGCAGTCCCAGTGCCTACGACCGCGTTCTGGCGACTGAGTTCGGCAGCTACGCCGCAAAGCTGGTCGAAATCGAGCGTTACGGCGTGACCGTCGCCATGGTGAACCGCCACGTCACCGAGAACCGCCTCGCCGACATCGCAGGCAAGACCCGCAATGTTCCCGAAAACTGGGAGCTGCTCACCGCCGCCCGCCGTATGGGTGTCAGCCTGGGCTAAAATCCCTCATAGAACGACCGAAGGCCGCTGCAATCGCAGCGGCCTTTTCTGTTGCGCTCACTTTACCAGCCCATCCACGATTTTGGAAAGGGCGTCCACTTGTTCCTTGTCCAGCTTTTTGAGATTCTCGACCATTCCCCGCAATTCCTCCGGGTCGGTGTTGCCGTCCTCGAAGAACTCCTTCGGCGTGATGTGAAGATATTCGCAGATGTAGAAGAAGTTCGCCATGGTCGGAAACGTCTTGCCGCTCTCAATGGAATTGATATATCCATGATTCTGCCCCAGCGACAAGCTCATATCCCTTGCCGAGACCCCTTTCTGCATCCGAAGCTGGGTCAGTCGACGGGCGAACATCTCTTCATACACGCCTTATCACCATCCTTTTGTCATATTATATCGGATAAGGCCGCGCTTTTTGTCACTTTTGTAATTCTCTTTGACTTGAGATATCAGTTTTAATCTGATATAATAAACTTAGTGACACAATCATCCCAACTTTTTCTGTTTCACTATCAACATGCAGATTTCATCTTTCCGATTGAATCCTGCAACAAAAATGGAGGTTCTTCTCATGCGAAAAAAGATTGCGGCAGTCCTGTTAGCGGCTGCAATGGCCTGTGCAGTTTTCACGGGCTGTACCGAAGTCCCGGCTTCGTCCTCAACGCCCAGCTCGTCCACCCCTTCCAGCAGCTCGTCGTCCAGTAGTGCTTCCTCGAGCAGTTCCAGCTCTTCCAGTGCATCGTCGAGCGCATCCAGTTCCTCTAGCTCCAGTTCAGCAAGCAGCGATTCGAGTTCATCCGGAAACCTTTCTGGAAGCAGTTTTGCTAAAAAACTCACTTTTAGTG
>CAVJGY010000177.1:0-3700 GCA_963648915.1 Acutalibacteraceae bacterium
GCCACGGGTCGGGCTGCTCGTTCTGCACGCCGTCCTTGAAGGACTGGTGGAACAGGCCAAAGTGATACCGCAGACCCACACCGTCGCCGGGCAGGTTCAGCGTCGCCAGCGAATCGAGGAAGCAGGCCGCCAGACGACCCAGACCGCCGTTTCCGAGGGAGGGTTCCGGCTCGACCTCCTCGATGTCGGACAGGTTCTTTCCGGCGGCAGCGAGGGCATCCCGCGCCTCGTCGTACAAGCCCAGATTGATGAGGTTATTGGACAGCAGCTTTCCGATGAGGAACTCTGCGCTGATATAATACAGCTTGCGGCCATGGACAGGCTGAACGCGGTCGGCACTCTTCTGCCGGACAAGTTCCAGCAGGGCGAGGTACAGTTCTTTGTTCGTGCAGTCTGCCAGCGGCTTTCCCGTGAGATTCTGTAACACTTCGGTGAAGTTCATAAGAAAGAGCCTCCTTCTGATATGAAAACAGGTTGAACATCTGTAGTTCAAGATATACCACACAAAACGTGCAAAATCTTGCCCAAAAAGCGCAAAATATGGTACAATCCTATCATCAGGAGGTGTGACGATGCAAAATCAGGCTTCTTTGCAGGAAACCAAGCAACACGGAGCGGTGCGTTTCCCGTTCAACATTTACCCCTGCACCATCCCGGAGGATTTTCCGCAGGTCGCGCTCCACTGGCACGACAGTATGGAGCTGGTCTTTGTCAAGCGGGGTGCGGGACTCATCCAGATGGGCGCGGTCACCTACCCCGCCCGCACCGGGGATATCTTTATTTTTTCGCCCGGCACGCTCCACGCCCTGCGGCAAACCGAAGGGCACTCCATGGAGTACGAAAATATCATCTTTGAGTTGGAGCTTCTGGGCGGTGCGGGCGACCTCTGCGCCGAAAAATATCTTCTGCCCTTGCAGAGCGGCCGTCTGAGCCTGACCGGGCGGCTGACCCCCAACGACCTCTGCTATCCCAATGCCGCCGCCTATCTGCGGGAAGCCGAGGACGCCAACCGCACCCAGCTCCCGGGCTATGAACTGCTCATCAAAGGGGCGTTGCTCCGGTTTCTGGCTCTGCTCATCGGGCAGGGACGGCAGCTCCTCCCCGCCGAGACCGCCGACACCACCCGGCTGAAAACCATTTTACAGTGGATCTCCGCCAATTATGACAAAGAGCTGCATGTGGCAGATGCAGCGCAGCTCTGTCCATGCAGCTCCAGTCATTTCATGCGATGGTTCAAGCAGATGACCGGGCAAAGCTTTACGGCTTTCCTCAACGAGTATCGGCTCAATGCAGCCGCCGAAGCTCTTCACTCCGGCGACGACACCATTCTTTCCATCGCCACGCAATGTGGGTTCGAGAACCTTTCCTATTTCAACCGTGCGTTCAAGGCCCGCTTCGGCCAGACGCCCCGGGAATACCGCAGGAAATAGCTCTCAGCCTATTTTCTTCTTCATTTACCTGTTTTGCGTCAGTCCAGCTCCTCGCCGTTGGTCGCGATGACCTTCTTATACCAATAGAAGCTGTCCTTCCGGTGGCGGCTCATATCGCCCGAGCCGTCGTTGTTCTTGTCCACATAGACAAGGCCATAACGCTTCTTCATCTCACCCGTGGACGCGCTCACTAGGTCGGTGCAGCCCCAGACCGTGTAGCCCATCAGCTCCACGCCATCCTCGATGGCCTGCTCCATCGCCTGAATGTGTGCCCGCATGTAGTCGATGCGATAGGGGTCGTGCACCGTGCCGTCGGCCTCCAGCTTGTCCTCCGCGCCCAGACCGTTTTCCACGATGAAAAGCGGCTTCTGATAGCGGTCGTACAGCTCGTTCAGATACCAGTGCAGGCCGTCCGGGTCGATGGTCCAGCCCCACTGACTGGTTTTCAGATAGGGGTTTCCCGGGCCGCGCATCATGTTGCCCGCCGCAATGGGGACGTTGGGGTCGTTGGTGGCGGTGGTGCTGGAATAGTAGCTGAAGGAGACGAAATCCACCGTGCCGTTTTTCAGCGTTTCGGCGTCCTCCGGGCTGACTTCGACGGTCACGCCCTCATCCGCCCACTGCTTTTTCGCAAAGGCCGGATACGCGCCCCGCACCTGCACATCGCCGCAGTAGTAGTTGGCCTTCCGCATGACCTGCTGGGCTTTCAGGGCGTCCTCCGGCTTGCAGGTGTAGGGGTAGGCCACACGACCCAGCAGCATACAGCCGACCTGATTTTCCGGGTCGATGCGGTGGGCCAGCTGAACGGCCTCGGCACTGGCGACCAGCTGGTTGTGCAGGGCGGTATACCGACGCTGGGGGATGTCCCAGCCCTCGTCCACCTTGACCGCCGTACCGACGGCCACCACTCTTCCCTCCGGCAGGATGCCGCCGCCGTTGATGTTGCCGTACGCGCCCATCAACAGCAGGTTGATCTCGTTGAAGGTCAGCCAGTATTTGACCTCGCCCTTGTACTCGTTGAACACCGTCTCGCAGTAGTGCAGGAAGAGCGGGATGACCTCGCGGCTCGTCCAGCCGGTATATTTTTTCGCCAGAAGATACGGCATTTCGTAGTGGCTCAGGGTGACGAGCGGCTCGATGCCGTATTTTTTGCACTCGGCAAAGACCTCGTGGTAGAAGCGGATGCCGTCCGCCTCCGGTTTCGTCTCCTCTCCGGTGGGGAACAGACGCGCCCAGTTGATGCTCATCCGGAACACCTTGAAGCCCATCTCCCCGTACAGGGCGATGTCCTCCTTGTAGCGGTGGTAGAAATCCACCGCCTCATGGCTGGGATAATGATAGCCGGGCAGGATGCCGTCGGTCAGGTAGCGGGGCGAGGTGCGGCTGCCGCCGCTCATCACGTCCGGCACAGACAGGGCGCGGCTGCCGTCGCTGATGCCGCCCTCATATTGATGGGCAGAGGTCGCACCGCCCCAGAGGAAGTTTTTTGGAAATGCGTTCTTCATGGTCTTACTCTCCTGTCCGAGATTCACGCGTTCTTCTTCTCGAAGAAGCGGCTCAGGATAACGGTCATGACGGCGGAGACGGCGATGGTGATGCAGAGGGCGATGATGATGTTATAGAAGAACTGCATCGTGCCGTCGCCGATGTACATCACGACTGCAGGCAGGCCGGAAGAACCGGTTGCATAGCGGTGCGTGTGGGTCAGGCCAGCGTACAGACCGCCGCAGGCAGAACCGATCATGCCAGCGATAAGGGGATACTTCTTGGGGACGTTGATGCCGTACAGGGCGGGCTCGGTCGTGCCCATCAGACCCGTGATGCCGCCGGAAACGCCGATCTGCTTGGTGGCGGAATCCTTGCTCATAAAGCCCGTGACGAGAGCAGCCGTGCCCTGTGCGATGTTGGCGCAGAGGACGCCAGGTCCGAAGATGCCGTCATAGCCCATCTGGGACATCTGCATCGTACCCAGAGGTGCGAGGCCGTGGTGCAGGCCGAAGATGACCAGCGGAGAGTAGAACGCACCCATCACCATACACTCGAGCCAGCCGACATTCTCGCTCAGGAAGGTGAACAGCATCGTGAAGATACGGCCAACGTAATCGCCCAGAGGTCCGAGGACGGAGAAGGCCAGAATGCCCATGACGATGAACTCGATCATCGGGACGAACACCAGACGGACGGGCTTCGGCATGATCTTGTTCAGCCACTTTTCCAGCGGGGCTTGCACCAGCATCACCAGCACGATGGGGATGGTAGAGTTGGTGTAC
>CAVJGY010000178.1:0-3698 GCA_963648915.1 Acutalibacteraceae bacterium
CTCGAGCAGATTCTTGAACCGTTCCTCGAAGTCACCACGGTACTTCGTTCCGGCGACCAGACTTGCCATGTCCAGAGCGAGAAGCCGCCGCCCTTGTAACATCCGGGGGACTTGCTTGTTCGCGATGCGCTGCGCCAGCCCCTCGGCCAGCGCGGTCTTTCCGACGCCCGGCTCGCCCACGAGACAGGGGTTGTTCTTCTGGCGGCGGCAGAGGATCTCCACCATCCGGTCGAGCTCTTTTTCCCGGCAGAACACCGGGTCAAGCTCGCCGTCCACCGCCCGCCGGGTCAGGTCGCGGCAGTATTTGTCACTGGCACGGCTTCCGCGCGGCATGGCCGAGACGTTTCGCGGCTGGACGGGCAGGATGAACTGCCCGGAAAGCTGGCGGCACTCCCGCACGGCATCGGCCAACTGAACGCCCATTGAGGCCAGCAGGATTCCCGCCGTACAGTCGGCGTCCTCCAATATCGCGCAGAGCAGATGCTCCGGCTCTGCCCGGGAAAGTCGGGCGTTCTGTGCCCCGATGATGGCATAGTCCATCACCCGGCGAAGGTCGGGCGCAAGGGCCGTTTTTTCCAGCTTGACGACCGCACCCTCCCGCCGGGCGGACATCTGCCGCCGCACCTCCAGCTCCGAAATATTCCGCTCGGTCAGGAACCGCGCCGCTGCGCCCTCGTCGGCCTGAAGCATCGCCAGCAGAAGATGCCCTGTGTCCGCCTTTTTGCAGCCCATCCCCCCGGCCAGCTGCACGGCCTTTTCCAAAAGCCGCCCCGCCTCACGGGAGAAGCCCTTATATTTCCCGACTCCGAACGCTTCCCAAATGCTCATTCGTCCTGCTCCTTGCTGATTTCATTTTGCATACAGCAAAAGTATAGCCCCGATGCAGGCGAAAAAATCAGAAGTTTGTGTCAACCGCACGCAAAAAAGAAACACAGCGATACTATGCCGCTTTGAAAGCGTGCGCGTACCGCTGTGTTTTTGTCGTAATTGGGCAGAGAGCCAGTTTACAGCTCTGCCAGTGCCTTCTTCAAGTTCTGTGCGATCTGGTCGGGGCAGCTGGTGGGACGAGGGCCGCAGGTCGTGCCCTCCATCCGGGCGATGGCGTCCTCGGCCTTCATGCCCTTCAGCAGGCGGCTGATGCCCTTGAGGTTGCCGTTGCAGCCGCCGACCACCTCGATGGACTCGATGGTGTGGTCGTCGTTCAGAACGATGTGGGTCTCCTTGGAGCAGGTGCCTTTATTGGGATAGCTGAATGCTTTGCTCATAGTGGTATACTTCCTCTCTTTTTTCGTCGGCCTGACCTCGGCCTTTCCGCTTATTATACTACAACCTACTGAAAAGGTCAATTTGTCGGTTGTTTCGTGATTGCATCTTTACCGCTGCATCTTCCGTTTATGTGCCAGCTCCTCGATACGGGCGATCTGGTCGTCGGAGGTGATGCAAGTGCCGACAGGATGGGGGTGGGCGTGGTTCGCGCCGTGGAAGTCCGTGCCGCCGGTGTGGATAAGGCCGTACTGCTCGCAGAGGGCGGCGCACTCGGCCTTGTCCTCGGGGCTGTTGCGGGGATGGTCGACCTCGATGCCGTCCACCATCCCCTCCTTCACAAGCTCCCGCAGGAGGGGCATACTCTTGTAGACGGTCGGGTGGGCGAACACCACGACTGCGCCCGACGCCTTGGCCGTCGCCAGCACCTCACGCACCGGGATGTACTCCGGCGAATGCAGGACGATGCCCCGCGGATTCCAGCCGAAGAGCTTGTGGTAGAGGTCGGTGTAGATGCCGTCGCAGAGTCCGAGCTGCTGCAACGCCTGCATGATGCCGCTCTTGAACAGCACGCCGCTGTCCTTCGCGTACTCCAACGCCTGCTCGGTGCGGAACTGCGGGTAGATGGCCTCCAGCTCCCGTGCACTTTGCAGACAGCATTCGTTCCGACGCTGGCGCATGATGTCGCAGTGCTCCTTCAGCTCCCGGCTCTCGGGGTCGGGCCAGAAGGTCAGCAGGTGCACCCGGTGCTGACGCTCGTAGTCGTAGCCGGTCAGCTCGGTCGCCGGGATGAGCCGCACGCCGTCCTGCGTCGGGTGGTCGTAGCAGTATTGGACGCTCAGAAGAGTGTCGTGGTCGGAGATGGCCATCGTGTCCAGACCCACACGCGCCGCCATCAGAGGCAGGCGGTGGATGGGCACAGAGCCGTCCGAACAGGTGGAATGATTGTGTAAGTCGCCGGGCATGGAAAAGCCTCCTTTTGAGGAAGGGTCACTCCTCCGCTTTCAGAGCGCGGATGTCGTGGCCGACAAAGTTGAACGGGACAAAGGACGACAATCGGCTGGAAATTTTCTCGGTGTAGCGTTTTTCCAGAATCGAGCCGTCCGTGATGTTGGTGGTGACGATGGTGGGTAGATGTGCGCCCAGACGGTTGTTCAGCAGACTGTAGAAGGTCGTGATGAAGTAGGGCGTGACAAACTCCGTGCCCAGATCGTCGAGGATGAGAAGGTCGGCGTTGGTGGCCGTCTGGAGCAGGGTCTCTGCATCCGACCCAGTGTCGTAGCGGGAGGCTTCGATTTTATTGAAGAAGTCCGGGCTGGACACATAGATCACGTCGAAGCCCTTGTTCAGGACGATGCCCGCAATCGCAAGGGCGGCGTGGGTCTTGCCGAGTCCTGCGTTGCCGATGAGCATCAGGCTCTCGTTTTCGGCGGGCGAAAAGTCCTCGGCGTAGTCCCGCAAGCCTTTCAACAGCTGGCCCATATAGGCGCGGACGCTCATTCCGGTGCTGGCGTCGACGACGTTGGGATAATAGTCCAATTTCATCGTGTCAAAGCTGGAAATCGACAGACTGGACAGCCCCTCGATTTCCGTCCGGCGGAGCTGCTGCATGACCTGACGGACGCACTGACACGTCCGGCCGTTCACAACGCCCGTATCCTGACAGAGCTTGCAGGTGAAATGCGGCTCGAGGGCGTCGGCAGGCCGTCCGCTGGCCGCAAGAAGGTCGGTCAGCTTTTGCTTGGCCTCGTCCAGCGCGGCCTTTGCTTCGGTGCGGCCGCGGCCGGACGCACCCGCCAGCGCGTAGCGGATGCCCCGCACCCGCACCTCATCCTCAGCGTGGCGCAGAGCGGGAATGGCGGCTTCGGCCACGGCACGGGCGTCCTCGGCGCGGGCACGGGCGACCTGACGCCGGGCGGCGACGGTGCGCAACGCTTCCTGATACAGTTCATTTTTTGTACGCATAACAGAACCTCATTTACGGCGTGGATTTCTTTTTCAGGCGGTTGAGGGAGGACGCCAGCGAGGTATTTTTGAGGAAGTCGTTTCCGCTGGGCGTTTCGCGGTCGACCCGGATGTTCCGGCTTGCACCCGACCCGGCCACCGGACCGCGCACATCGTGGATGTTCCGCAGTCCCTTTGCGTTCCAAGTCTTGAGGATGCCGTTCCAATACCACAGGTCGCGCTTCGGCCCGGCCTGCACTGCGACCTCCTGCACCATCGCGTCATCGTAGCCGTAAACCTCGTACCAACGCGCAATGGCCTTGCGTCCGCCGAGGGTCAGCTCGCTTTCTGGGATGCCGAGCAGAGAGCTGACGTACTGCTCCCGCTGGGCGCGGAGAGCCAGAAGCTTGAGGTGCTCGTCGGCCTGTTCACCCGTCTCCACGCCCTCGGCACGCCAGACTTTCAGCTCGTGGTTCACGGCGGCCATCGTT
>CAVJGY010000179.1:0-3648 GCA_963648915.1 Acutalibacteraceae bacterium
GCCATATTCATAGCAAAGGCCAAGGCGGTACTTCGCGTCGCTGTTATTATTATAATTTTGTATTGCCTTGCGATACCATGCGATGGCTTCATCCAGATCTTCCTGCACGCCCTGTCCGGTCTCGTAGCAGTAACCGAGAAGATAACGCGCTTCATCTTCGACGTTGCTTTCAGCAGCTTTGCGGAACCACTTGACTGCTGCAGCTTTATCTTCTGGCACACCTTTGCCGTAGAAATAGCACTTGCCCAGCTCTCTCTGTGCCCAAGGATCCCCATTCTCAGCAGCCTTGCGATACAGTTCAGCGGCCTTCTTCTCGTCCTTTTCTACGCCTCTGCCTTCCATATAGCAGTTTGCAACGGTGTACCAGCCGTGTTCATCCCCCGCTTCGGCTGCTTTCAAGTACCACTGGAATTCTTCTTTTTTATCGTTACAATAACTTGCCACTTGAGACATCGCCTCGGTGTTTCCCAGTTCAGCTGCTTTGCGATACCATTTCAGACCCTCTTCGTCGTCTTCTGCTACACCGACGCCGCAGGTATAATGATAGCCCAGTTGCCGCATCGCTTCCACATGACCCTGTTCTGCGGCCTTGCGATACCATTTGACAGCTTCTACATCATTTTCAAAAGCATATTGTTCACCCAGTTCATACTGCAGCTCTGCAAAGCCAAGTTTTGCAGCTGCCTTATACCACTCGATATCGTCGTATTCCTTTTCCGGGTCGTATTCTTCGCCAAGGAGCTTTTTCCTTGCGTCCTCATTTCCGAGGACGGCTGCGTGGCAGTGTCTCTGCCATGCAACTTCTTCGTTTTTCTCGACGCCGATGCCCTTTTCATAGCAGACCGCCAATGCTTCCTGTGCGTCCTCATTGCAGCCATAGCCGGGTGCATATAGATCCTCAGGACCTTCATCGACCGCCTTCCGCAGCAGCTCAACCGCTTTGTCTACATCTTTTTCCACGCCTTCACCATGGAAATAGCACATCGCCAATTTGTACCATGCGCGATGTACAAACCGATTCGTTCCTTTAGCTGCATTCTGATACCACTTGATGGCTTCGGCCTTATCCTCCGGCACACCCGCGCCGTCCGCATAACAATCTCCAAGATTCAGCTTTGAAAGTGTCTCACCTGCTTTGGCTGCTTTGCGGTACAGTTCAACGGCCTTCTTTTCGTCCTTCTTCACACCTTCGCCGTACCTGTAACAAACGCCCAAGTCGTTCATTGCGCCAGTATTTCCCTGTTTGGCAGCTTTCCGAAAAAGTTCAATTGCTTGTTTCTTGTTTACTTTTACACTGTCATCCCCGTCTAAATAACGGCATGCCAGCTGATACTGCGCATCTGCATCGCCATGCTTTGCAGCTTTCTTCAGCCACTTCACATCACCGGTCGCCTCACCCATTATCCGCTCGCTTTCCGGAGTTTTGGCCGAACGGATCGCTTTTTGTTTCCAATACAGAGCTTTCAGCTTATTTTTCGGCAGACCATTATAGCCCTTCTCATAATCATCACCCAGCTCGTACTGTGCTGGAGCATAGCCCTGTTCTGCGGCCAGATGGTAATAGAGGCCTGACAACGCTTCCTGATCAAAATTCCAGCTGTACTTCTCCGCAAGATGATACTCTGCCGGAGCGTAACCCTGTTCTGCGGCTTTCTGAAACCATTTGACAGCTTCTTCCTTGTCTTTGTACTCGTAATATTCGCCCAGAAGGTTCTGCGCCTTTGCGGAGTTGTACTTCTCGGCAGCAGTCCGGTAAGCCTGCAGCATTCCGGCGGTGTCGCCTGCCTTTTTGCAGGCTTCTGCTTTCGTCAGGTACTCGTGCTCTTTCATGGTGTTTTCGTTCTGTTTCGTGTTGCTCATTTGGATGGCCTCCTGTTTTATTTATTTGATTCGTTTTCCGATAGGACTTTTACAGAATCGCCTTGGCTGCGTATCCACATCTGGATGCCCGTGCCGAACACCTCCGCTTCCACGATCCAGCCCTTTTCCGTCACCTGCAAGACCTTTGCGGTCGGCAGACGGTCGAGGACAGATTCCAGACTTGGCCCGGTGTATTCAAACCGGATAGTCTGCAGCTCACCGCCGTACATGAACTGAATGCGCTTCCGCATTTCACCCTCCTGAAAGCGGTTGACGTACCGCTGGTTGAAATGGCGGTCGAGGGTTTTGCAGCTCTGAATACGGTCGATACGGTAAATCGTTGGCGAATGATCCTGCGGGTTTTTGAAGTGCTTGTCCTTGTTGATGCCTTCGATGAACGCCGCCAGATAGAAATAATACTCGCTGAACAAAATCCCCACCGGCTCGATGGTGCGCACCCGTGTTTCGCCGTCGTGGGTGCGGCAGTAGGTGATCTCCAGCAGATTGTGGTTTTCCACTGCCGTTCCGATCTCCCACAGGCTTTCAATAAACTTCCGGCCGTGCTGCGGCTCGACATAGTGGAAGCGTTCGTTGCTGATGAGGTCTTTCACCTGATTCAGTCGGTCCAGCGGTGTACAGGCCAAAATCAGCTTGTCGAGGATAGGAAACATCTCCTCTTTCACCATCGAGCGGCTTTCGAGCAAAATTTTGCAGACGGCCAGAATCTCGCTGCTCGTCAGAAAGCGGGACAGGGTATCGTCCAGCAGATAGCCGCCCTGCGCCGAGTTGTACAAAATCTCCCGGCGCGGCTCACTATCCGCGAAATGATTCCGCAAAGTATCGAGGTCGCGCTGGATGGTTTTTTCGCTGACCCCAAAGCGGTCGGCGGTCTGCTGTTTGTTCAACACTCCGCCCTGCACCAGCACTTGTTGGATATAGAGTATACGGTCTAATCGACTATTACGCACAGTTTTTCCTCCCTCCCTGCTCATTGTAACACAGTGCAGCGGATGCCGCAATTCTTTGTGTGAAGTTTTGTCGTTTCAGAGAAACACGAAAACTATTTTGTTCTTTTTGCACAATTTAAGGAAGCAAAAAAGGCAGACAGCCTGCCTGTTCACCTTCCAAAATGTCAAGGCAACCTGTTCTTCAGCTGCCGCCCCCGTTTAAAGCGATACGCGGTATTCATCATCTCATCTGTGATGGTGTAGAACGCCTGCCGCGGCGAAACGTACTCGCCAATCATACCAACGACCAGAAACAGATTCAACGCAAACGCTGCGCTCAATAAAACAACCACCAGCTTCTTCATACGACTCCCTCCTTTATCTTTGTTGACCCCATTATAAGAATCGGGATGGACGTCATATTTGTCCATCCCGCGTGGCTCAACGAAATTATTTTGGAATCCGGACAGCAAAAAACCGCCCCGGTCTCCTTTTACAGAAACCGGGGCGGTCATATTACAGATTCAGTTTGATGCTTTCAGTGCATCAGCACCTCACGCAATTACTTGCGGGGGTTCTTGATATCAGCCTGGGCGGGTGCCAAAATTACAGGGTGTTCGGATTATCTGCGATATGTCATTTGCATTCTTTCCGTTGATTCCAAGGCCTCTCTGCAGACAATTATAATAAATTGCATTCTCAGATTTCCTTTTGTATCATCGACACAGTTTTACTTTAAAAGGCGGTTCACAGACCTTGCCATTGATCGTTCTCTGCATGAATAAATACTTATCATTCTTTATCATATAGCGGCTTTCAAAAATTGACGAACTGCTATCAG
>CAVJGY010000180.1:0-3647 GCA_963648915.1 Acutalibacteraceae bacterium
GGTGGGGGTCGAACCCACACGTGTTATTAGCACAAGGGATTTTGAGTCCCCCTCGTCTGCCATTCCGACACACCGGCATATTAAGTTTGAGAACATTCTTATTATAACGGATTCTGCGGACAAAATCAAGATGCAACTTCAAGTTTTCCGATTTCTGCTTAAAAATCAGCAAAGACCGGCGAAAACGCCCGGCAAAATTTCATTTTTCTCTCCCCTTTTTGCCGCCGGGCGTGTATACTAAGGGCAGTTCATTTCCCGCCGGGCGGAGCGTCCGGCGGCGTTCAGAAGGAGAAGCTATGAGTCACTTTTTATCCGCACCCGAAACAGAGGCGCAGGCCGCCCGCGACATCCTGCTGGGTGCTTTAGTCGGGCTGGCACGCTCGACCGTCAACGAGCCAAAGACCGAGGACACTGACCGTGTGCTGGCCTCCGGACTGCGTTCTGCCGGGAATCCCGAGGCTGATGCCGACACACTGCGCCGGATGACGGGCATCGTCGAGACCGAAAAGCACCGGGTCGCGCCCAACTGCGCTACCTGCACCATGCGGTGCGGCAACACCGACAACTACGACTTGTCCCGTCTGTGGAACGCGCCCGAGGATATCCGCACCCTCAAGCTGCGTCTGCTGAATGCGCTGTTCGCTCTGGCGCAAGACCGCCCCTCGGAGGAGTCGGTCAGCGTCATCGACCAGGGCTTGTTCGTTCTTGCCGAAGATTGGGACGAAGAGCTGCTTTTGCCCGTTGTCGAGCGTGCCGAAACGGTTTCCGCCCGCATTTCAAGCAAAAATAAGGTTTAATTTTGCAAAAACGCTTTACAAATGTTCCAAGAAAAACTATTATATAATCAGGTTTTTATTTATGGAGTCATTTCCCACCGTTCCCACGCCAGAAACCTTTTACGAAAGAAGGTAGAAGTCATGTCTGAGAAAAAGCTTGCTGCTGCGGCAGATGCAGCGGTATCGGAGGCTTCTGCGGCTGAGCCGAAAAAGAAGTCCTCCAAGACCGCTGTCCGTCGCGGCCGCCCGCCGCTCTCGCCCGAAGTCTACGTTGAACTTGGCGATAAGCAGTTCAACATTACCGACATCGTTGAGCGCGCGAAGGCCGATTACCGCACTACACACAAGGTCGGCGTCCAGTCCTGCAAGGTCTATGTCAAGCCTGAGGAGAGTGCCGCCTATTACGTCATCAACAAGGTCGCTGGAAAGCTCGACCTGTAATTGTTCCGGAACATCCAAAACAGGGTGCTGACATCCTGTTTTATCCTTTTAGTAACCCAATGACTCCGCACGAAAAAAGGGCTGTCCTGCCAGAAATTCTGGAAGGACGGCCCTTTTGCGTTGTTTGTAGGGTTACAGCTGATACAGCTCAGTATATTTGCGGGTCAGATAGTCGGTGTAATAGGACGGGTCGAACTCTCCGCAGGCATTCTTGACGACATCCGCCGGGACGTACAGACCGCCGTACTGGTGGACATGCTCTCTCAGCCATCCGGCAATGTTCGTCAGGTCGCCCTTGGCCGAATCGCCTGCCACATCCACGGTCTTTTCCATGTTGTGGAGCATCTGCGCGCCGTAGGCGTTGCCGAGGGCGTAGGACGGGAAGTAGCCGAACGAACCGCCCGACCAATGGCTGTCCTGCAGGCAGCCCTCCCGGTCGTTGGGGACGTCGATGCCGAGATATTCCTTGTACAGGCGTGCCCACTCTGCGGGGACATCCTTGGCCTCCAGCGTGCCGCCGATGAGCTGCTTTTCAATCTCATACCGCACCATGATGTGCAGGCAGTAGGTCAGCTCATCCGACTCGGTGCGGATAAGGCTGGGTTCGGCTTTATTGATAGCGCGGTAGAACTGCTCCGCGCTGATACCGCCCAGCTGCTCCGGGAAGAATTCCTGTACCTTCGGATAGATGGCCTCGATGAAGGGGCGGGAGCGGCCGATGATGTTCTCGAAGAAGCGGGACTGGCTCTCGTGGACGCCCATCGAGACGCCGCCTGCCAGACAGGTATACTGCAGGTCGTCCCGGATGCCCAGTTCATACATCGCGTGACCGCCCTCATGCAGGACAGAGAACATGGACGAAGCCACATTGTGGGTATCATAGTTAGTGGTGATGCGGACATCCTTGTTGTTGAACTCGAGGGTGAAGGGGTGCTCCGTCTCGCCCAGACCGCAGTGTCCTCTGTCCAGACCCATCACCTCCATGATGTAGTCCGCGAAGGCTTTCTGCTTGTCGACCGGATAGTAATTGTGGAGGAAGCTGTCGTCGATCTGGGGCTTCTCAGAGATCTTTTTCAGCAGAGGGACGATGGCCGCCCGCAGAGCCGCGAAGAAGCCGTCCAGCATCTCCATATCCACACCGCGCTCATACTCGTTCAGGAGGGCGTCGTAGGGGTTCTTGGTGGCGTCATAGTAAGCGGCGAATTTCCGATTATAGTCCACCAGCTCTTGCAGCACCGGGCAGAAGGAAGCAAAATCGTTCTGCTCCTTGGCCTTGTGCCAGACATCGCTGGCGCGGTTCGTCAGCTCACTGTAGGCCATATACTCGTCCGCCGGGATGCGGGTCAGCTGCTCACAGCTCCGGCGAAGCTCCTCGACCTCCCGGCGGTGCACGAGGTCCAGCTCGTCCAGATGTCCGGCCAGTTCGTCCAGCAGGGCTTTCGTCTCGGGGCAGGTCATCAATTTCTGCCGCTCACCTGCAAGGATGCTCAGGGCCACGCCGCGTCCCTCGGAAGTGTTCTTGGGTGCGACGGTCACCGCGTCCAGATAGAGCGACGAATCCGCACAGGTGTAAGCATACAGCTTCTTCTGCAGCAGCTCGAGCTGCTGCACTGCTTCATTCAGTTCCATTTGTCTGTTCTCCTTTTTATCGTTTTGACTCAGTCCCCGGTCGGAAAGGCCGGGTCACGCCAAAAAAATTTCCGACGTACCAAGGGTTCGGGGTCGGGTATCTCGAACAGATACCGTTCGGTCGCGTTGATTACGGTGGTGTTCCCCCGCTCACAGACGCGGGGAAGCTTGGCGTCATAGTTCAGGTGGACATGTCCGTGCACGAACCACTTCGGCTCGTACTCGTCCAACAGGTCGTTGAAGCACTGAAAGCCCTTGTGAGCCTTGTCGTCGCCGTCGTTCAGGCCGCTGGCCGGGGAATGGGTCAGCAGCAGGTCGATGCCGCCCACACGGTGTGCCTTGAACCAGAGTCGCCGGGCACGGCGTTTCATCTCCCGCTCGGTGTACTGATAGGTCTCTTCCTTGTTGTACCGGATGCAGCCGCCCAGACCCATGATGCGGAGGCCGCGCCAGACGTAGACCTCGTCGTCCACGCAGATACAGCCGCCGGGCTCTGCGCCCTTATAATTGCCGTCGTGGTTTCCGTGGACGTATAAAATCGGGGATGCGGTAAAGTTTGTCAGATATTCCAGATATTTTTTCGGCAGGTCGCCGCAGGAGAGGATCAGGTCGACTCCCTCGAGACGCTCCTTGGTGCAGTAATCCCACAACGCTTTGGATGGGGTGTCGGAAATAGCAAGTATCTTCACGTCCGCAATGCTCCTAACTCTGCGTTTCCGCTTATTTTTCCAGACCTTTTACGTTATCCAGTCCATTGATGGTCAGCAGGCGGCGGGTCTTGACGTCCAACTCCTCATAATG
>CAVJGY010000181.1:0-3601 GCA_963648915.1 Acutalibacteraceae bacterium
GCAGGGCGATGCTACGCAGGCTGTCCAGTGCTTCACTAAGATGTGCGATCAGGGCATCGTCGGCCTGATCGGTGACGTTACCACTACCCCGACTCTGGCCGTTGCAGCTGAGAGCCAGGATTACAATATGCCGATGGTCACCGCTTCCGCTACTGCTGAGGCTGTCACCTATGACGCTGAGACCGATACCGTTTACGAGAACGTCTTCCGTGCGACCTTCACCGACCCGTTCCAGGGCATCAAGATGGCCGACTACGCATACGAGAAGCTGGGCTACACCAAGGCTGCTGTCATCTTCAAGAAGGGCGCAGACTACAACGAGGGTCTGGCTGAGAACTTCGTGAACGAGTTCGAGTCTCTGGGCGGCACGATCGTCGACGAGGAGAGCTACTCCGACGGCGATGTCGATTACAAGACCCAGCTGACGACCATCCTCGGCAAAGACCCCGAGACCGTTTTCTGCCCGAACTACTATCAGGAAGTCGGCCAGATCTTGTCTCAGGCTGAGAGCATCGGCCTGACCGTTCCGTTCCTTGGCGGCGACGGCTGGGATGGTCTGGAAGGCTACGCTTCCAACGAGCAGCTGACCGACACCTTCTTCTGCGCAAACTACGCAAAGGGCTCCAACCCCGACTTCGAGAACGCTTACAAGGCAAAGTACGGCGAGGAGTACCCCAACGGCTTCTCTCCGCTGGGCTACGATGCAGCGATCACCCTGTGCTACGGCATTCAGGCTGCTGAGGACGCAGGTCTGGAGGCTGGCAGCGACGAGTACAAGCAGGCTGTCATCGACGCCATCAAGGGCGGCACGATCGAGGGCATCACTGGTACCTTCACCTTCGACGAGCACAACAACCCCGTCAAGAGCACCGCGATCCTGACCTATGTGGATGGTGCTCCTGTCCTGAAGGAAATGTTCTAAGTTCTGCGGTACAGCTCCGGTGCTGTGACCTGCGAACCAAGACATTGAATTTCACATGATCCATTGCGGAGACCGCCGGAACAGGTTTGCCCGACAGTCTCCGCTTTTTTATTTTGGAAAGGAAGTATCAACCCATGACAGTGTTTTTCAGTCAGCTGATCAACGGTCTTTCCCTTGGCAGCATCTACGCGCTGATCGCGTTGGGCTACAGCATGGTTTACGGCATCATTTTGCTGCTGAACTTTGCTCACGGCGACGTCATCATGGTCGGTGCGTACATGTCGTGGTTCGTTATGAACCAGCTGGGGCTTGGCCCGGTCACGGCGGTCTGCGCGACCGTCATCACCTGCACGCTGCTGGGTGTCGTGATCGAAAAGGTCGCTTACACCCCGCTGCGTTCCGCGCCCCGTATCTCCCTGCTTATCACGGCGATCGGTGTCTCCTTCTTCCTCGAGTACACCGCCGAGCTGGTGATGGGCTCGGGCGCAAAGGTCATCCCGTCCTACTATGACGCCAAGACCTTCTACGTCGGCAAAGTCCCCGTCGGCCTGACCTCCATCATCACGCTGGTCGTCACCGTCCTGTCCATGCTGGCTCTGACCTTCCTTGTCCAGAAGACCAAGCTCGGCAAGGCCATGCGTGCCGTCTCGGAGGATATGGACGCCGCCCGTCTGATGGGCATCAATGTCAACAGCACCATTTCCTTTACTTTTGCCGTCGGCTCTGCGCTGGCTGGCATCGGCGCAGTCCTGTACTGCTGCTCCTATCCGCAGGCGACCCCGACCATGGGCTCGATGCTGGGTCTGAAGGCCTTCGTTGCTGCCGTTCTGGGCGGCATCGGCTCGATCCCCGGCGCAATGATCGGCGGCATCGCCATCGGTCTGTGCGAGTGCTTCGTCTCGGCCATCGGCCTGTCCGCTTGGAAGGACGCCGTCACGTTCGCAATTCTTATCATCGTTCTGCTGGTCAAGCCCACTGGTTTCCTTGGCCGTCAGGTACAGGAAAAGGTGTAAAGGGGGATTTTGAAGATGAAAACCAAACGCAAAACCCTGAAAATGCCGGTGCGCTACCTGATGAACGCCGTTCTGGTGGCTCTGTGCTTCGTTCTGCTCTCCTTCATGACCCAGAACGTCCTCTCGACCTATCAGAATAAAGTTTTGATGAGCGTCGGCATCAATATCATTCTCGCGGTTTCTCTGAACGTCGCCACCGGCTATCTGGGTCAGCTGCCTCTGGGTCACGCTGGCTTCATGGCCGTCGGCGCATACACCTGCGCACTGTTCACCAAGTACAGCAACCTGCCGTCCGGCGTGGCGTTTGCCGTCGGTCTGGCACTGGCCGCTGTCATGGCGGGTCTGTTCGGTGTCCTCATCGGCATCCCGGCTCTCCGCCTGACCGGTGACTACCTCGCCATCCTGACGCTGGGCTTCGGCGAAATTATCCGCATCACCCTGAACAACATCGACGATGTGCTGGGTTTCAAGCTGTTCTACGGCGCAAAGGGCCTGAAGAACATCCCGAAATACTCCAATTATTGGAATGTTTTTCTCTGCGTCGTCATCACCTGCTTCGCCATCCATGCGATGATGAAGTCCCGTCATGGCCGCGCAATTCTGGCCGTCCGTGACAACGAGATCGCTGCTGAGAGCTGCGGCATCCAGACCACCTATTATAAGGTCATGGCCTTCGCGTTCTCCGCTGCCTTCGCAGGTCTGGCGGGCGGTCTGTACGCCTGCTATCTGGGCGTCCTCGACCCGTCCACCTTCGGCTTCATGAAGTCCATCGAAATTCTCGTCATGGTCGTTCTGGGCGGCATGGGCTCGATGCTGGGTTCCATCCTGTCGGCGACCGTCCTCACCATCCTGCCCGAGGCGACCCGCAGCTTCGAGAGCTACCGCATGGTGGTCTACTCGCTGGTGCTGATTTTGATGATGATCTTCCGTCCGGGCGGACTGCTTGGCAGCTATGATTTCTCGATGAGCCGCATCGTGGAAAAGGTCATGAACGGCGAGCTGTTCCAGAAGAAGAACAAGGAGGGCGCAGACCATGAGTGAGTTCAAAACTTCCCTGAATAGTGTCCCCTCCGGCGGCTTCCTGACCGACCGCGACAAGGACAAAAAGCCCATTCTGGACGTCCGTGAACTGGGCATCGACTTCGGCGGTCTGACCGCTGTTGACGGCTTCAACCTGATGATTGGCCGAAACGAAATTACTGGTCTGATCGGCCCGAACGGTGCAGGCAAGACCACCGTGTTCAACCTGCTGACGAACGTGTATCAGCCGACCCGCGGCTCGATTCTGATCGACGGTATGCCGACCGCAGGCAAAAAGACCTATCAGGTCAACCGGATGGGCGTTGCCCGTACCTTCCAGAACATCCGCCTGTTCAAAGACCTGTCTGTCATCGACAACGTGAAGGTCGGCCTGCACGAGTCCATGAAGTACAATCTGGCCGAGTCCCTCATCCGCCTTCCGAACTACTGGAAGGAAGAGAAAAAGACGACTGAGCGTGCACTCGAGCTGCTGGACATCTTCCACATGACCGACCTCGCCGAGACCAAGGCAGGCAGCCTGCCCTACGGCGCACAGCGTCGTCTGGAAATCATCCGTGCGCTGGCGACCAGCCCGAAGCTGCTGCTTCTGGACGAGCCGGCGGCCGGTATGAACCCCCAGGAGACC
>CAVJGY010000182.1:0-3579 GCA_963648915.1 Acutalibacteraceae bacterium
GTAAAATAAAAACGCAGGAATGTGACTCTTGACATAGTATATATCATGATATATACTAAAATTGTAAGGAGGTGCATCCCTATGATGACAGCAAAATTATTTGAGAATGGCCGCAGTCAGGCGGTACGACTTCCGAAGGAATGCCGCTTCAATGGAGATGAAGTGGCGGTCAACAAGGTCGGTGATGTCGTGATCTTGATGCCGAAGGAAAACAAGTGGTCTGGTTTTCTGAACAGTCTGGAGCTGTTTTCGGATGATTTCATGGAGGATGGCCGGGAACAGCCGAAGAT
Organism: Acutalibacteraceae bacterium; assembly: GCA_963648915.1. GTDB lineage: Bacteria > Bacillota > Clostridia > Oscillospirales > Ruminococcaceae > Faecalibacterium. The sequence continues at coordinate 291 of CAVJGY010000182.1, forward strand.
GCAGGAGCGTGAAGCTCTATGAAATATATGCTGGACACCAACATCTGCATCTATGCCATCAAGCATAAGCCGCCAGAGGTCATCCAAAACTTTCTGAAGCATGACCCTGACGAGCTGTGCATTTCGGCGATCACCTACGGAGAGCTGATGCACGGCGTAGAAAAAAGTCAGGCAGTGGAGCGCAACCGTGTTGCAATTACGCTGTTTTTATCGTCGATAGCGATCCTGCCTTTCGACCACTATGCGGCAGAGGAGTACGGCAAAGTCCGGGCGGATTTGGAACGCAAGGGGACACCCATCGGGCCGATGGATATGCTGATCGCCGCACATGCCCGGTCAGAAGATTTGATTTTGGTGACGAACAACACACGGGAATTCTTCCGCGTAGAAGATTTGACCGTCGAGGACTGGACAATTGCATAAAAGAAACCGGGCTTCGCGCCTTAATTCACGGAAGAACCAGTGAACCAAAACAGCGGAGTCCGGTTTTTCTATTTTTAGCTCAAGCTCTGGATAAACTGGGAGAAGCTTTCGAGGGCCTGACGAATTTGAACGAAGGAATCCACATCGTCGTCTGACATCCGGGAGGTGGGCGCAACAACGACTGGTTCAGCGGCGGTGAGCGTGCCGTTCAGCTCGACGTTTACCTCGTGCTCCGGGATGCTCAGCAGGACGTGGAGCGGTGTAGAGGACTCGAACAGGCTCTTGAGCGGCAGACCAACGATAAGGACGGGGGCGTTTTCTCCGGTGGAGGGGATTTGATAGTAGGTGTAGCCGTCCAGCGCGTTGTCGGGCGTGACTTTTGTCAGCGCACCCATTGCCAGCGAGAACCCGGTCATGTCCTGCAGCTCGACCGATTGCAGCTCTACGCCAAGAGCCGTCGCAAGCTGAGTCTGAGAGATGTAGTTGCCAAGCTTCCATGTGGGGAGCACTAGCCCGGCCAGCGGGTAGGCGTCCACGATGCCGCTGCGCAGGACGGAATAGAGCTGGCCTGCGTCGTAGAGCGTCTCGTTTGGGTCGATGTAGACCCGGGTGAAGGGGACAGAGGAGTCCTTGGTGGAGAGGGCAAGCTGAATTTTGCCAGAGGTGTACTGCCCGGTGACAGTGCCCTGCGTCGCGCCGACCGTGTCCAGAATGCCGTACAGGGTGGGAGTCTCGGCGGCGGTGGAGGTCACCTGATAGGTGCAGTTGAACTCGCCGCCGTTCTGGATGGCCTTGACCTTGTGGGACAGCAGCCCGTAGACCGTCGCTGCCGCAACGACGCAGACCAGCAGCAGACAGACCACGACGACAATGACCGCCCGGGAACGCTTTTTGGAAGAAGCCGAAGAAGCCATAAAATGTCCTCCTGAAAAATACTTGACGGATGTAAGGAATTGCAAAAGTGGCGCAAGACCTGACAGTTGACGATAGACATGCAGGACTATCCGACATACCAAAGGCTCGCCCTCTGGGAGAGCTGTCACCGAAGGGGACTGAGAGGGCTGCAAGCTTCCACAAATTTGTCGAAAATCGCCTGCTGGCGGGGGTCGGCGTCGCTGAGACGCTCCGGATGCCACTGGACACCGATGCAGAAGGAAGCGTCTTGCTTTTCCAGAGCCTCCACAAAGCCGTCCTCGCTGAGGGCAGCAAGAGTCAGGCCGGGTGCGATCTTCTTTGCGGCCTGATGGTGCTGACTGTTGATGAGCAGGGTCTTGGGGGCGTCCTCACCTAGAAGCTTTTCTAATAATGTACCGCGCCGGACGGTGACGGTGTGAATCTTGCCCCAGTGGTCGTTGTGCGGCACACCGGACAGGGGCTTGATGTCCTGATAAAGCGTTCCGCCGAGGGCGACGTTCATCAGCTGAACGCCCCGGCAGATGCCGAGGATCGGCTTGTCAGCCTTGAGAAAGGCATGGAACAGCTTCGGCTCGGCGGCGTCACGGAGAAGGTTCGGTACGCCGCAGGCGGGGTCGCGCGCCTCGCCGTAGAGGGTGGGTTCGATGTCACCGCCGCCCGGCAGGAGAAGCCCCGGATACTGCAGAGCCTCCGCAACGGCCTCGTCCGGGTCGTCAAGGTCGATCCAGCGGAATTGCGCGCCTGCCCGCGACAGGCTGTCGATATAGCGAATTTGTGCCGGGGTCAGCTCCGGCTCTTTGTTCATCCGAGGGATGGCAATGGTGATAGCAGGCATTTGAAAGACCTCCGTAACAACAAAAAGCCCGAAACCATTCGGTTTCGGGCTATCTGGCGGAAAGATGGGGATTCGAACCCCAGAACGCTTTTGACACGTTACACGATTTCCAGTCGTGCGCCTTAGACCAACTCAGCCATCTTTCCACATCTTCTGTTCTTCACTCTTGAGCCGTGGCCCTCAGTGCTTCACTATAATACCTGAAACTCCCCTTTTTGTCAAGCGTTTTTTCAAAAAAATTTGTATTTTTTCAAAAATAACGAAGATACGTTCCGACAAATTGCGAGGAAATCCCCAAATGCCCGAAATGCCCCGCAAAACCCCTTGACGCAGGCCGGAAAGGGGACTATGATGGGGTCAGAGAGTATGCGGAAGCGAGAAATTCCGCAGGAATGGAAACCAACAGGGAGGAAAACGAGTATGAATTATTCAGAAGTGTTGGAAAACGCGCGGCAGTGCATCGGCAAATACTGCAAGGCCTGCCCGGTCTGCAATGGCGTCGCCTGCAAGAACCAGATCCCCGGCCCGGGTGCGAAGGGCGTGGGCGATACAGCCATCCGCAATTATAATAAGTGGGCGGACATCCGGGTCAACATGGACACCCTCTGCGAGAACGGCACGCCCGACACCAGCATCGAGCTGTTCGGCCAGAAGTTTCAGTACCCGTTCTTTGCCGGCCCGGTGGGTGCAGTCAATCTGCACTACTCCGATACCTATACGGACATGACCTATAACGATGTGCTGGTGAAGGCCTGCGCCGAGAACGGCATCGCGGCCTTCACGGGCGACGGTACGAACCCGGACGTCATGACGATGGCGACCAAGGCTATCGGTGCGGCGAACGGCTGCGGTGTTCCGACCATCAAGCCGTGGAACATCGACACTATCAAGACCAAAATGGAGCAGGCCAAGGAGAGCGGCTGCTTTGCGGTCGCAATGGACGTCGACGCGGCAGGTCTGCCTTTCCTGAAAAATATGACGCCTCCGGCCGGCAGCAAGAGCGTAGAGGAGCTGAAGGAGATCGTTGCGCTGGCAGGCCGTCCGTTCATCGTCAAGGGCGTTATGACCGTCAAGGGCGCGCTCAAGGCCAAGGAGGCCGGTGCCGCGGCCATTGTC
>CAVJGY010000183.1:0-3579 GCA_963648915.1 Acutalibacteraceae bacterium
GGGTCATGTGGACCTGCAAAGGCGTGTTTGCCAGCAGACGGGCGATCTGCGTCTCTGTTGCAATTTTCGTCGGCATCAGGTTGAGAATCAGAATCTCAAGCGGGCGGATGTGCTGGGAAGCTGCCCGCTCCCGGTGCATGACAAAGACGTTTTCTTCATACAAGGCGTCGTAGGCGGGCAGGGTCTTGGGGATGATAAGAGGCATAGGGAACACCTGTCTTTCGTAGAGAGTAAAGGGCTTCCGCCCGGAAAACATGGAAAAATGCGAGACAGAAATTTTTAGATTTGGTCGAGTGCCTGTGCGATGTCGGCAATCAAATCTTCGCTGCTTTCCAGACCGCAGCTCATCCGGACCAGTTCGGCGGGAACGCCAGCGGCTTTCAGCTGCTCGTCGTTCATCTGACGATGGGTGCTGGATGCCGGGTTCAGGCAGCAGGTGCGGGCATCAGCAACATGGGTCTCGATGGCGGCCAGCTTGAGAGCCTTCATAAAGGTGCTGGCGGCTTCGCGGCCACCTGCCAAGCCGAAGGAGACAACGCCGCAGCTGCCGTTCGGGAGGTACTTCTCGGCCAGTGCGTGGTACGGGCTGGATTCCAGACCGCAGTAGTTGACATAGGCGACTTTCGGGTGGCTCTCAAGGAACTTTGCGACGGCCATGCCGTTTTCACAGTGACGCTGCATCCGGACGTGCAGGCTCTCGAGGCCGAGGTTCAGCATGAACGCACTGGTGGGGGACTGCATCGAGCCGAAGTCACGCATCAGCTGTGCGGTGGCCTTGGTGATGAACGCGCCCTCCTTGCCGAAACGCTCGGCGTAGGTGATGCCGTGATAGCTCTCGTCCGGGGTGCAGAGGCCGGGGAACTTGTCGGCGTGTGCCATCCAGTCGAACTTGCCGCTGTCCACAATTGCACCGCCCAGGACTGCACCGTGGCCGTCCATATATTTGGTGGTGGAGTGGGTCACGATGTCCGCGCCCCACTCGAAGGGACGGCAGTTGACCGGGGTGGGGAAGGTGTTGTCGACGATGAGGGGCACGCCGTGGTCGTGTGCGGCCTTGGCGAACTTCTCAATGTCCAGCACCGTCAGAGCCGGGTTTGCGATGGTCTCGCCGAACACGACCTTGGTGTTGGGCTGGAAGGCGGCGTTCAGCTCCTCCTCGGTGCAGAGGGGGTCAACGAAGGTGGCGGTGATGCCCATCTTTGCCATCGTGACCGAGATGAGGTTGAACGTGCCGCCGTAGATGGTGCTGGATGCCACGATGTGGTCGCCTGCCTGACAGAGGTTGAACAGGGCGAAGAAATTCGCCGCCTGACCGCTCGAGGTCAGCATAGCGGCTGTGCCGCCCTCCAACTCGCAGATCTTTTTCGCCACCATATCGCAGGTGGGGTTCTGCAGGCGGGAATAGAAGTAGCCGTCGGCCTCGAGGTCGAACAGCTTGCCCATATCCTCGCTGGTGGCATACTTGAAGGTGGTGGATTGGATGATGGGGATCTGGCGGGGTTCGCCGTTGCCGGGGGTGTAGCCGCCCTGCACGCAGATAGTATCACGGTTCATGTAACATACTCCTTTGCTTGGTTGTTCGGAATAGCACAATTCCCCGCCAGAGGACAAGCCTCGGCGGGGAATTGAAGTACGATGAAAAGCCTTCCCCTCGAGGGGAAGGTGGCACGCAGTGCCGGATGAGGTGATAACCAACCGGCAGCTGGTGTGTTCCGTGAACTCCCCACCTCATCAGTCTCGCATACGCTCGACAGCTATCCCCCGCTTTGTCACTTTGTGACATCTCTCCCCGGTCGGGGAGAGTCTTTCCTCAAGGGGAAGCCTATATAAAAGTTACTTGCGTAGCCGCTTATCACTCTTGGTCGCCCAGAGAGTGCCGACCGACTGGAACGCCTGCACGAGCAGGATCAGCAGCACGACGCAGATGATCATGATGTTGGTCTGATAGCGGTAGTAGCCATAGGAGATAGCGACCTTGCCCAGACCGCCGCCGCCGATGGCACCCGACATGGCGGAATAGCCAAGGATGGTCGTCAGGGCGGTCGTCATGCTGGAAATGAGGCCGGGCAGACACTCCGGGATCATGACCTTGGTGATGATCTGGAAGGGCGTTGCACCCATGCTCTGTGCGGCTTCGATGACACCTTCATCGATCTCGCGCAGGCTGGTCTCGACCAGACGGGCGACGAACGGGAAAGCGGCGCAGACCAGAGGAACGATGGTGGCTTTCGTGCCGACTGTCGTGCCGACGATGGCGCGGGACAGCGGGAACACGCAGATCATCAGGATCAGGAAGGGGATGCTTCGCAGGATGTTGATGATGATGTTCAGGATGTGCATCAGCCAGCTGGGGAGCGGCAGGACGCCGTCCTTGTCGCCAGCGACCAGCAGGACGCCCAGCGGCAGGCCGATCACCAGCGAGAATGCCGTGGAAAGAAGGGTGACATAGAATGTCTCCCAGACAGCAAAGCCGTAATCTGCGATGGTCATTCGCCAGTCACCTCCTCAACGGTCACGCCCGGCTGGGCGCGCATGTAGGCCGCAGCCTGTTTTGCTTCTTGGATGTCCTTCGGGAGCTTGAGCAGCATACTGCCGTAGCACTGGCCGCTCAGGTCTCGGGTATCTGCGCTGAGAACACTCACCAGAATGCCCTTTTCCGCAGCAAGGCTTGCCACCAGCGGTTTTGCGGTGGACGAGCCGTTAAAGGTAACACGGATGACGTGATCGTCGGGCGCAAAGCTCGAAAGGTCGCGTGCCGCGCTGCCGCCGTTCGGGGCGACAAGACGCTTGGCCGCAGCGGTTTTCGGGTTTGCGAAGATCTGGCGCACCTCGCCTTCCTCCACGACAACACCGCCGTCCAGAATTGCAACATGGTCGCAGATTTCCTCGACGACGCTCATCTGGTGGGTGATGACGACCACCGTGATACCGAGCTTGCGGTTGATGTCTTTGATGAGGGTCAGGATGGAGTGGGTAGTGTTGGGGTCAAGTGCGCTGGTCGCCTCGTCGCAGAGCAGGACCTTCGGGTTCGTTGCCAGTGCACGGGCGATGGCGATGCGCTGCTTCTGACCGCCGGACAGCTGCGCCGGATAGGCGTTTGCCTTGTCGGGCAGGCCGACCATCTCGAGCAGCTCCTTTGCGCGCTTTTCGGCGTCGGCCTTCTTGACGCCGGCCAGCTCCATCGGGAAGCAGATGTTCTTCAGGCAGCTGCGCTGCATGAGCAGGTTGAACTGCTGGAAGATCATGGTGATATCCCGGCGGCGTTCCCGCAGTGCAGCGGGGCTGAGCGTCTCCATGGCCGTACCGTCAATGACGACGCTGCCCTCGGTGGGACGCTCCAACAGGTTGATGCAGCGCACCAGCGTAGATTTTCCCGCGCCCGACATGCCGATGATGCCGTAGATCGAACCATCGGGGATCGTCAGGTTGATGTCGCTCAGCGCGTTCACCGCGCCATCCTTCATCTGGAAGGTCTTGGAAAGGTGTTTGATCTCGATCACGAAAATGCTCCTTAGTTATTAGACAATGGGTGCGAGGCTGTCCTGCTTGCCGCCGTAGATGCCCATCGGCTCGACATGG
>CAVJGY010000184.1:0-3553 GCA_963648915.1 Acutalibacteraceae bacterium
GAATACACCTCATTGCAGGCGTTTCTACGGCGACCGCCCGGCTGAACATTTTGGACTGCGACGGCTTCGGCCTGAAAAATTATTTTGAGGGTCGATGCAGAGAGGGCGTATACCAAAACCGTGATTGTCTGTACATCCGGACGGCCACCGGTGAAAAGGTCGTGCTGATTTCCGGCGGCGGCAAAGCTGGCGACGAAAAGCTCATTAAGGGCAACACCTACGGCACAGCCTACATCACAGAGGCCAACGAGTGCAGCAAGGTGTTTATTCAAGAGGTTTTTGACCGTACCTTGTCCAGCCCCGATCGAAAGATATTTCACGACCTGAATCCAAAGGCGGAAGCGCACTGGTATTACCAAGATGTTCTGAACTTTCATGAGGCACGGCAGAAAGAGAAGCCGAGCTATGGTCTGAACTACGGCCATTTCACCATCGCCGACAACATGAGTATATCTGACGCCCAGCTTAGAGCGGTTCTTTCAACGTATGACCGGAAGAGCGTCTGGTATGCCCGGGATATTTTAGGCCTGCGGAAAATGGCCGAAGGTCTGGTCTACCCGATGTTCAGCAGGGAAAAGCATGTCGTCAAAAGCAAGGCTGAATACAATCCCCGGCATCGGTACTACATCTCCATCGACTACGGCACGCGAAATCCCTTCGCCGCCGGGCTTTGGGATTATGACCCGGTGAGCCACAAGGCCGTCATGATACGGGAGCTGTATCACAAGGGCGGCAGCACGAACCGTGTGGACAACGAGGCCTATTACAAGATGCTTTGTGAGCTGGCACGGGGTTTTAAAATCGAGTACATCATCATCGACCCGTCGGCGTCGTCCATGATAGAGACCATCCAGAAATACGCAGAGTGGCTGGTCGAGCCTGCTGACAACGACGTTATCAACGGCATACAGGACACGACGAAGTACATGAATCTGGGGCTGCTGCTCTTCAGCGAAAACTGCAAGGAGACCTTCAAGGAGTTTGAGCAGTATTCGTGGGACGAAGATGCCGAAGAGGATGCCGTCATCAAGGAATTCGACCACAGCATGGATCAGGTTCGCTATTTCTGCCGCACAGTCCTGCGGTCGGAGCTGATCGGAATTATTTGACCGGGAAGGAGGAAATGCCCGTGGGCGTCTTTTCCCGTTTATGGGGGAGGTTTAAATCTATGTTTATCCGTACCGACATCGGCAAGGCGTTCGGCGTGGAGTTGATCCAGTCGTCCGAGATGAATCGGGCTTTACAGCTCTGGGATGATATTTCGTCCGGAGAGCCGCCGTGGTACAGCATCGACGACGATGTGAAGAGCTACAACATGGCAAAGCACATCTCCGATTACCGCGCACGGCTGGTCTGTCTGGATATCGGCATCGCGGTGTCCGGTTCAGCCCGAGCGGACTACCTGCAGACCATCTGCGACGACCTTATCAAGCGTCTGCCCGACAAGGTGGCGGATGCAGAGCGGCTGGGCGGTATGGCGTTCCGCTGGACTGGCGACAGCTGGGATTTTGCCCTTCCGGGCGAGTTCGGCATCACCAAGCAGGATGGCGATGGAAACATCACCGGGGCAATCTTCGCAGAACATATTACGCATGGCTGGGAGCATTTCACCCGGCTGGAATATCATCGTTTCCGGGATGAAGCGTATGTTATCACCAACAAGGCGTATTATAACCGCTCGATCGGCGGTGGAAAACACGAGCTGGGCGCAGAGATTCCGCTGCATGACGTACCGGAATGGGCGGAGATGGAGCAGGAAGTGGAGATCTCCGGTTTGACCCGGCCACTGTTCGGCTTCTTCCGCCTGCCCGGTGCGAACATCATCGACCCGACGTCGCCGCTTGGCATGTCGGCCTTTGCGAACGCGCTGGCAGAGCTGGAAGCCCTTGACAAGGCACTCAGCCGGAAGGACAGCGAGGTGGAGGACAGCAAGCACATCACCTTCGTCAGTCAGACAGCGGTGCAGTACGCGGATAACCGAGGCATCCAGCTGCCGCGCTTCGTGAAGAGTCTGGGCGCAAGCGGCGGAAACATTACGGGCGCGCCGTTTGTGCAGGAACACGTTCCCACCATGCTCACCGATGCCCGTATCAAGGACATTAACTTCGACCTTTCGATGGCTGGCGTCAAGTGCGGCTTTTCGGAAGGTGTTTTTGTCATGGACGGACAGACGGGCATGATGACCGCCACGCAGGTTGAGTCAGACGACCGCGACACAATCCAGACCATCAAGGCCGACCGCGATGCCCTCCGCTGTGCAGTGGAGCAGGCCATCGAGGGAGCGGATGCGCTCACCACCCTGCTGGATAATGCTCCGCTTGGTGAGTATGAGCTTGATTTTAACTTCGGAGACATTACTTACTCGTATGAACTTGATAAGCAAGCGTGGCAAGGTTATGTCACAAGAGGCTGGGTTGCAGCATGGCGATACTTAGTGAAGTTTGAAGGATTTTCAGAGGAAGAGGCCAAGAAGATGGCCGCAGAGGCTTCGGCAGCGGAGAAGGAAAAAGGTCTGTTCGACGAGGAATAACCGGAAGGAGGCAGCATCATGCTGACACCGCAACAGCTGACGGAGGCCGTGGAAACGCTCTATCCGGCGTTGGACGAGCTGAATCAGTGGATAACGATGGACATGGTGCGCCGCTTCATGGCACGTCTGGGGCGCGGCGAGGACGCTGTGCTGTCCGGCACGGACCGCTGGCAGACTGAGGTGTACCAAGCCGCAGGCGGACATCTGGAAGACCTCAAGAAGCAACTGCAAACCTTCACCAAGCAGACGGACGCCGAAATCGCATCCATCTTCGAGGATGCAGCGGTCAAGGCGTGGGCGGCAGACTGTGCGGTCTATGCGGCGGCTGGCCGGGAGGTCAAGCCGCTGGCACTGTCCGACCGCATGGTGGCGATCTTACAGGATGCCTACACCCGGACGCAGGGCGAAGCGCATAACTTCACCCGGTCGACCGCCGATGCAAGTCAAAAGCGGCTGTTCAAGGTGCTGGACGAGTCCTATTTCAAGGTCATCACCGGGGCGCAGTCCTACACCGCCGCAGTGCAGGAGGGCGTGGACGAGCTGGTGAAGCACCAGACCCGGGTGATCTATCCCACTGGACACACGGACACCCTCGAGACAGCTGTTCTCCGGGCAGTGCGCACGGGCGTCAGTCAGGCGACGGGCAACATGTCCTTGCAGAGCATGATATGGACCGAAAAGAGCGGCAAGGTCACCTACTCCACAGTTCGCCGATTCGGAGATCGCAGCTGCCGCTTTGTCGAGTTCTTCATCGGCAAGCTGGCCGAGAACGAGGACCCGATGGATGCACTGGAAGATCAGATGGACCGAGAGGAACCGCCCGTGGCCCCGGCAGCCGCTCCATTCCAGAGTTCGGCCACACAGACCACGATGCAGGACGACTTCACCGTAGTCGATGACTTCGACGACCTGCCATTCCCGGTCTAAATCGTTACACCTAAAAATAGGTGTAACGCTAGGTGTAACATTAGGTGTAACACGAAAAAGCAAGCGGACAAGCGGCTTTTTAATAGATTGTTACAC
>CAVJGY010000185.1:0-2319 GCA_963648915.1 Acutalibacteraceae bacterium
ATGGCAGTGGTCGGCACTAAAAGATTCTGCCTGTACAAAAGAAATGGGAAAAAGATATTTACAGATGCTTTTGGGCAGTATAAGATGATAAGCATACCAAAACCCCGGCTGTTCAGGAACGAACAGCCGGGGTTTTGCTGTGGGAATAGGGAGAGAAACTCAAAATTCAGGACGTCTTACACACCCGATGCACCATAGTTTGCGAGGACGCGGGCAGACGGGTCGTTGACGTTGCAGTTGGGCCATGCCTTGTTCGGCATCCAGAAGCCGACGATGGTGCGGCTCTGGTCGTAGTAGTATTTCTCGAAAATTTCGCGGTAGAGCAGGCTCTCTTTGGTGAACGGCATACAATGCGCCGAGTAGTTTGCCCGGCGGAGCTGGAACTCCTCGTCGGTGTACAGACCCTCCGCATACTCCTTGATGTCGTCGACCATGCTGTGGCCGACTGCATCCGAGAAGGCGGCCTTTTCACGCCAGAGGATCTCCGGCGGCAGCCAGTCGCCCTCGAAGGCCTTGCGGAGCAGATATTTGCCCTTGCCGTAGCTGTTCAGTTTCTTTTCGGGGTCAATGGCCATGACGTACCGGACGAAATCCAAATCGCCGAAGGGAACACGCGCCTCGATGCTGTTGGAGGAGATGCAGCGGTCTGCACGCAGAACGTCGTACATGTACAGCTCGCGGATGCGCTTCTGGGATTCCTGCTGGAAGGCGTCGGCGGTGGGTGCGTAGTCGGTGTACTTGTAGCCAAACAGCTCGTCGGAGATCTCACCGGTCAGCAGAACGCGGACATCGGTCTGCTCGTGGATGGCCTTGCAGAGCAGGTACATGCCCATGCTGGCGCGGATGGTCGTGATGTCCCAAGTGCCCAGCAGACGGATGACCTCTTCGAGGCTGTTGATGACCATATCCCGGTTGATGATGATCTCATGATGCTCGCTGCCGAGATATTCTGCGGTCTGACGGGCATATTTCAGGTCGATGGCGTCGGTGTCCATGCCGATGGCGAACGTCCGGATGGGCTTTTTCAGCTTCTTGGCCGCGATGGAGCAGACCAGCGAGGAATCCAGACCGCCCGACAGCAGGAAGCCGACCGGAGCGTCTGCGTCCAGACGCTTCTCTACGCCTGCAATGAGCTTTTCGCGGATGTTCTTGAGGATGTCGTCCATGCTGTCCTCCATCGGGGCGGGCACGTCGGCGATGTCCTCATACCGGACGAAACGGCCGTCGCAGTAGTAGCTGCCGATGGGGAAGGGGCGGATGTCGTCGCACCAGCCGATGAGGTTCTGCATCTCGGATGCGAACGCGATCTGATGGCTGGACTTGGAGTAGCCGTAGAAGAGCGGGCGGATGCCGATGGGGTCACGCGCCGCGATGAGACGATCCTTGCGGGAATCGTACATGATGAGGGCGAACTCGGAATCCATGTGGCGGAACATGTCCAGACCATATTCATAATAGAGCGGGAGCAAAATTTCACAGTCGCAGTCGGACTGGAACTTGTAGCCTGCACGCTTCAAGATCTCTTTCTCGAAGCGGAAGCCGTACAGCTCGCCGTTGCAGACCACGCAGTCCGCACCGCGGTAGAACGGCTGCATACCTTCCGGCGTCAGACCCATGATGGCGAGACGGCCGAAGCCCATCAGACCGAACGGCCCTTCGACCACACGCTGGTCGTCCGGCCCGCGCGAGACGGTGCGAAGCAGATATTCCTTGAATTTGTCGGCACTCAGATCATGCCCGGTGTAACCCATAACACAACACATATTTCTTACCCCTCTTTAAACCTCTCCGTCGATGCTCCGCATTGCCACCTCTCCTGATAGGAGAGGCTTTGACAGTTCATAAAGTTTTCGTGTTCCGCCAGAGGCTCTCCTAGTAGGAGAGCTGTCGAACGAAGTGAGACTGAGAGGTTTGTTAAAATAAAAATACGGCAGCGCTCATCCCATTGCTAGGACGAATGCTGCCGTATCCGTGGTGCCACCTAAATTACTGACGAAAAATGTCAGTCACTTTTGTGTACTCTCCCCGTTGAAAGCACTGCCGCGATAACGAGCGGCTGCCGTCTGGCCCTACTGCCAGAGCGGGTGCTCCGGGTTCAGGGAGAAGCTCACGGGTGTTCTTCGGGCTCGACCCTCTGCGCGGCTTTCACCTGCCCGCACTCTCTGAGAGAGGATGCTTGAACCTTACTTTTCCCGGTCATTGCTTTTCTTGTCCGAATTGTATCACGGCTTTTTCTCCGTGTCAACAGCCGGAGCCGAATTTTCCTCACTTTGTGCAGGCTGACTGATTTGGGCGTTTTTTGCGGCGCAGCTGCGGCAC
>CAVJGY010000185.1:2396-3541 GCA_963648915.1 Acutalibacteraceae bacterium
GTTTTTTGCGGCGCAGGAACGACACAAACCATACAAAACGCTGCCCTCGCATTGGAGGGTGAAGCCGTGGTCGGCCATCAGATGGCTCCGCACCTCGTCCATGAAGTGGCAGTCGAGGTGATAGATGCAGCCGCACTGCACACACTTGAGATGCAGATGCTCGCGGCAATGGCTGCCCTCGTCGACGTACTGGAACACCGCCCGTTCGCCCTTGTCGGCGACATATTTCATGATGCGCTGCTCGCCCGCCAGCTTGTCGAGGTAGCGGTAGACCGTGGTGGGGTTGGGGCTTGCCCCCTCCGCTTCCAGATGCTCGAGGATGTTGGACGCACTGACTGCGTGCTGGCGGTTGTTGATGAGGTAATCGAGGATCAGCTGCCGGGTCTTGGTGTTGTATCCATCGCTTCGTGCCATGCAAAATCATTCCTTTCTGGGGCTAGTGTACCACATTTCCGTGTTGGATGCAAAAGGATGCGCCTGAATTGGCTACAAGCACAAAAATCCTGTTCAAAATATGCAAAAACCGGACGCTTTTGTTGTGCAAAACGGAAATGCTGCCAAACTTTCCGAAAAACTCTTGTAATAAATGATGGAATATGTGATAATACAACTGACATATTAGTTGGATGGTTGCAGGGATACAAGCTTGAACAAAGCGGGTATCCCTAAAATGTCCATGAAATTTGGACAAATTAGGAGCGAAGAAGATGAAAGAGATGGAACCCCAGACAAAGCTGAGCCTGAAATTACAGGCTTATCAGTATCTCAAAACAAAGATCCTGAACTGTGAGTACCGTCCGAACGAGTTTCTCAATGAGCAGAAGCTTTGCGCTGAGATGGGAAACATCAGCCGCACCCCCATGCGGGACGCACTGGGTCGGCTGGAGCAGGAGGGACTCATCACCATCCTGCCGAAAAAGGGCCTGATGGTCTCCGGCATCACCGAAGAGGACGTACATAGCATGTTCGAGATGCGCCTGCTGGTGGAGCCTTACGCGCTGCGCACCTACGGCGCGGACATCCCCCGCGAGGAGCTGGAGCGGTTCGTGCAGATGATGCACGAGCCGGACGTGATCGACGACTTCTGCAAGTCGGACGACGACTTCCACGAGCTGCTGATGAGCACGCTGCCCAACAAGTACCTC
>CAVJGY010000186.1:0-3516 GCA_963648915.1 Acutalibacteraceae bacterium
GCCCAGAACCTTGTCGAAGGTCTCGCCCTTGGCGGTCAGCATCATGACCGGGGTGTTGCCCAGCTTGCGGATGCGGCGGCAGACCTCGAGACCGTCCATTTTCGGCATCATCACGTCCAGCAGGACCATGTCCGGCTTGACCTGATTGAATTTTTCCAGACCTTCCTCGCCGTCGTTCGCCACCGTGACCTGATAGCCCTCTTTCGTCAGGTAGAGCCGCAGCAGCTCGCAGATATTCGTATCGTCGTCCACGACGAGAATTTTTTCGTTTGCCATCTGTAATGTTCCTCCTGTATGTTGATCCCGGCCGGGCTTTCCGCCCGCTTCCGGTCTGCCCGCGCACCAAGCACGCCGGCAGAGCTTCCAATTCTAACCTATCCTCTATTATACGAGACAGTTATGACAAAATAAAGAAGCTTTTGTATGATTTTTTCTTATTGCCTCAGATTCCTCGCGATGGTTTTCGCGACCTCATCCATGACGATGGGCTTGGAGAGGTGGGCGTTCATGCCGGCATCTAGCGAGGACTGGACATCTTCGGCGAAGGCATTGGCGGTCATTGCGATGATGGGGATCGTCCGTCCATCCGGGCGGTTTTTCATGCTCCGGATCGTTTTTGCGGCCTCGCGGCCATCCATCTTGGGCATCATGATGTCCATCAGGATCACATCGAAGCTCTTGGGCGGGTGATTCCGGAAGATGCCCACCACCTCTTCTCCGTCGACCGCCCGCGTCACCTTCATCCCCTGCTCTTCCAGCAGGATGGTCGCAATTTCTGCGTTCAGGTCGTTGTCCTCTGCCATCAGGACGCGGACACCCTTGAGGTTCGAGGCGTCGACCGGGAGGTTCTGCTCGGCCACATTTTCCTTTTCAGTCAGTTCCAGCGGAAGCTCCACGGTAAAGGTCGAACCGACGCCCTTTTTGCTCTTGACTGTGAGCGTGCCGCCCATCAGCTCCACATACTGCTTGGAGATGGACATGCCGAGGCCTGTTCCCTTGTACTGCGTCCGTGCACCGGAATCCTCCTGCGCGAACTCATCAAAGATGCGCTTCTGGAATTCCTCGCTCATTCCAACACCGTCGTCGATGACGCGATACCGCACGATGATGTGCTTCTCGTCCTTTCCCGGACGGCTTTCCATTTCGAAGGTCACATTTCCGCCGTCGTTCGTGAATTTCACCGCGTTGCTGAGGATATTCACAAGCACTTCCCGCACCCGGACGACATCGGCCAGCACATAGGGATGCTCTACCTCTGTCCGGTGAACGTGGAAGTTCAAATCGCGGTTCACGAGGAAACCGTTCACGATATTGAGCACACCGTCCGTGAGCGTTTCGATGTTGGTCGGGACGGGCGCGTATTTGATTTTTCCGCTCTCGATGCTGCTGATGTCCAGCACATCGTTGATAAGGGAGAGCAGATGCTCCGAGCTTTCCTCGATCTTTTTCAGGCAGCTCTCCACCTCCGGCTTCGGGTCGTTTTTCAATGCAATGGTCGTAAAGCCCATGATGGCGTTCATCGGCGTCCGCATGTCGTGAGACATGTTGCTCAGGAAGGTCGTTTTTGCGACGTTGGCGGTCTGCGCCTCTTCCAATGCGCGGGTCAGCTTCTTCTGGCTGATGAAAAGCCTCTGGATCAAAAAGCCCAGCACGACGATAATTCCGCCTGCCAGCGCGATAAACACGCCGAAATGCTCCCGGATAAACTCGCTGAACGAGACCTTCGTGGCGGCCACCGAGTGCTGGGTCAGGACGACGCCGTTCAGCACATCCGAAGAACGCGCGATTGCCTTATTCACGATGGAGGCCGCCCGGCGGTTCTCCTTGCTTGCAATGAGTCCCAGCTCCATTCCCTTGGACATCTCCGCGAGCTGCAGCTTTTCCATCAGCGGGTCGGACAGCAGGATATTCAGCCGTGCCGAGGGGACGAGCGTACTGCCCGCCTTTCCGCTCACGACCGCTTTCAGGCACTCCGTCTCATTCTCGCAGACATAGATTTCCGCGTCCGGGAACAGAATTCGGGTGATATCCTCGCTGAATACGCAGGCATTTGAGGCCGCGATTTTGTTCAGGCTGGCGTTAACATCGTTCCCTTTGTAGACCACGACCGGGGTCGTGTCCATGATGTTGTTCGTTAGAACCAAGTCGTTCTGCTCCGCCAGATAGAAATCGTTCACCACCGGGCCGCCGATGTCGATCTCGCCCGCCCAAATCGCCTGTTTCAGCTGCGTCCTGTCCGGATACGAGACAGTCTCGACCTTCAGTCCGAATTCATCCTCCAACTTATCTGCGACGGTTTTCAGCACGCCGACCAGCTCACCGTTTTCCTCGCCGCTGAACGGCAGTGTATCCGAGATGTAGCCCAGACGGATGGTGTTATCGTGTTCCGTCAGCCACTCCCGCTCCTTTGTATTGAGCATCAGATGCCCGGTCATCTGGGTAAAATACCGGCTTGCCAGCTGGCTGTTATAGTCCTTCTCGGTGTTCTGGATCTCATACAGAGCCTCATTCAGCTCCTTCAACAGGTCGGGGCGGGACTTTGACACGCCGAAATAATATTCGCTGAAGCCAATGCTGGCGACCGACAGATAATTGTAGCTGGACGAAAGGTCGGGCGTCGCAATGGCGTCGATCTCGCCCGAATCCAGCGTGGCCATCAGGGGGTCATAGCCGTTGTACCGCAAAACCTCGGCCTGAATGTCATTCTCCTTCAACCAGCTCACCAGCAGCTCGTCCTGATACGAGCCTTCGGTCACGCCCAGCTTACAGCCGTTCAGCCGTTGGATGTCGCCCTCGGCTAAATCGGTGCGTTCCTTCGTGGTGTAGAGGATATAGGCATCCTTGCCCTGCGGGTAGGACGAATAGTAGATCTGCTCCGCACGCTCCGGCTTGTACGAGACATTGCCGAACAGGTCGATCTCGCCGTTTGCAAGCATCTCGTAGCAGTCCTTGAATGAGCCGTAGACGTACTCATAATTCCAGCCTGTCAGGTAGGATATTTTTTGAAGGTACTCATAGCCTGCACCGCGCTTGTATTCGCCCTCGCCGCCCTCTTCGTAGTCGATGGAGTTGACGTAGCCGACCCGCACCGTTTTCTGCTTTGGCTCTTCCGCCCGAGCCAGCAGCGGACAAACCAGCGTCAGCAGCACCGCCATGCTCAGAATGCAGGCCAAAACCCTCTTTGTCCTGAAAAATTTCCTCTGTGTTTCCGTCGGCATGTTCCCTCTCCTCACCAAATGTGACTTCCCTGTCGTCTTTTCCGTTCTGAACAAAAGTTTTTACTGTGTGCTGTATAAAAACCCAGTTTATTATATCGTAAAGCCCCTTTCTGCACAAGATGGAAGAGAGGACATTGCGTGATTTTTCCGGCTTCTCCAAGAAACGCTTGCGATTATTCCGAGGTTTGCGTATAATGATAGACGTATTATTATGTTCATCGAACCTATAAGGAGCGTATTTATATGAAATTAGGTATCGTCGGTCTGCCGAACGTCGGCAAGTCCACTCTGTTCAACG
>CAVJGY010000187.1:0-3512 GCA_963648915.1 Acutalibacteraceae bacterium
AGTCAATTGGGGGTATGAAACGATGAAGGAGAAATGTTATGTAAAAGTGGATTCGCGCTTATCAGCCCAGAACAGCGGGAACTTGGTCGTTCATGTTCTGGATGCCCTCGTCGACGGTCTCGCTCATCGTCATGATGGCGTCATGCTCGGCGTTGAGGATGGTCTCGATATCGGATGCGTACTGGGTGTAGGGCATCTCGAGGTAGACGTTGGTGGTGGACAGTGCGTCGACCGAGTTGCTGTCATCGGGGAAGCCCTCGGTGGCCTTGATGATGTCGCTGGTCGCAGAAGAGCCGCATGCCGGGAACGTACCGGTCTTTGCGATGGCCTGTGCGCCCTCTTCGGAAACACACCAGTTGATGAAGTCGGCAGCCGCCTCAGCCTTCGGAGAGTCGACATTGATGGCGAGGCTCGTCACCGTGCCCAGAGTCGAGCCAGCGGGTGCATCTGCGGGATGCGGATACTTGACGATGCCCCAGTTGAACTTGGTATCGGCCGTTGCCATGTAGCTTTCCAGCGTGGAGATGAACCAGCTGCCCATGTTCACCATGGCGCACTGCTGATTCTCGAACGCAGCGGAGTAGTGCAGAGAAGAGGTCTTGAGGTAGCCGTAGTCCATGCAGATACCGTCCTTCTGCTGGGCGATGACCATATCATAGGTGGGCTTCATGAAGTCGTAAGTGCCGTCGATGATGGTGTTCTTGCCGTCCAGAATCGCGAACAGAGAAGCAGCAGAACGCCAGGTGTGGTAGTGGCAGCCGTAGACCTTGCTGTCGCCAGAGCCGCTCGTCATCTTGCGGGCCAGAGCGTCGTAATCCTCCAGCGTCAGGTCGTTGGACGGATACTCGACGCCAGCGGCATCGAACAGGTCTTTGTTATAGTACAGGACCCAGAAGTCGCTGCGGAACGGAACAGCGTAGAAGTTGCCGTCGTCGGTCGTCAGCTGCTCGATGGTGCCGTTGAAGTCCGAGGTGCTGCGGGTCAGGACGTCGTTCAGGGGCTTCAGGTAATCCAGATTGATGAGGTTCGCGTAACCGGGGATATCCTTGATGGTGAGGATGTCGAGGTCAGCGTTGCCGGCCAGCTGGGTCGCCAGAACGGTCATGTAATCGCTCGAGCCGAGGTCGACCATCTCGATGGTGACGTCCTTGTGGCTTGCCATGTAGCCGTCGGCCATTGCCTGCCAGTAGGGGGTGGACTCCTTATCCCAGACGGACCACTGCAGGGTGACCGGGCCGGAGGCCTCGGAGGAAGCGGCGGCGGTGCTGGAAGCAGCCGTAGAGGAAGCAACGGTAGAGCTGGAAGAGCCGCCGCAGGCGGTCAGAGCAGCAGCCGCACCACAAGCAGCGGCAGCAGTCAGGAACGAACGACGAGAGATCTTTTTCATAATGGGATGTCCTCCTTCAAAAAGTGCTTCGTGTTTTCGTGCAGCGGCCTCATCTCGGAAGCCGCTCGCTTTTGTTGACACTAGGATACCGCAAAATCCCGAAAAGCGGAATGGAATTCTTTCGGGCGAGTCTGCAATTTTTCCGGGTATTTCCTAAAAACATGCACTTTTTGTAGCTGAAAGCTATACTTTCTTGCTTTCTTGCACAGATTACAAAATTGTAACAAAGAAAAACAGTATAAAGTATACAAAACCGTGCAAATAGCCGTTGACAAAAGGCGTCAAAATCGGTACTGTATACATTGGAACTGAAACTGATTTGGAAGGAGCTTCGGCCTATGCACCGACCCAGACACCGCTTTCCTTTGCGCCGCCAGATCGTGTGGAGTATGCGCGTTTTTACGACCCTGACCTCGCTTGCCGTGTGTGCCGCGCTGTTCTTCCTCTCGAACGAATACGTCCGCACGAATACCTTACAGGCGGCAGAATTCAACCTGCGCTTGGTCGCCACCTCCATCGAGACGAGCCTGAACAACGCCGACTCCCTGCTGAACTGGGCATCCATCAACGGCACCGTCCGGCGGTATCTCTCGCAGGAGGAGGTCAACGGCACGCAGACCATCGCGGCCTACGAAGCAGCACAGGAAAAATATTATTCCAGCCCTCTTTATAGTAAAATTATCCGCTTTTTCATGAGCAACGAGAACGACCGGCATCTTCAGTTCGGCCCGCTGAACAGCTCCTCTGCCCTGAATCGAACCAGCGTCAAGCAATTCCTGACGCAGGGCTACGGGATCCAGTTCACGACCGACCCCCTGATGGCCTCCCGTCCAGCCTGTCTCGCCATCAGCCAGCCCATCCGCTCCGGCAAAGGGACGGCGCACCGGGGCACGGCCTATCTCGCCCTTGACCCATCCGTCATCACCGATCCGGCGGCAGGCTATGCAATGGCTGAGGGAAGCGCGCTGTATTGGGAGATGGGGAATCAGCTCTGGCAAATTGAAGATGGAACACTGACGCAGGTGGAAAACAGCCTTGCCGACGTCACCTACTCCCTCCGCTCCACCTCTGAGAACCGCACTTGGGAGCAGTCGGCATGGCAGGGCAGCTTCCGGCGGGATGGCCGAAACTACTTTGCGATCAAAGTCACGCTGGACGGCCGGGGCGCGGCACTGGTGCAGGTGCTCCCGGAGAGCACTTTCTTACAGCAGCGTTATGTCTATGTCTGGCTGCTGGTTCTGGGTCTTGCCCTCGTCTGGGGACTGAGCTTCATCATGCAGCACTGGCTGGAATGGGTCATCACCCGCCCGGTCGAAGCCCTGCAGGGCCGCATCGAGGCAGTCGGCAGCGGCGATTTCTCCGCCGACCGTTCCATCGAGTGGGACAACGAGCTGGGCGACATCGGCCGGGGCATCAACAAGCTGGCCGAGGATGTGGATACCCTCATGACCCGCAAACTGGAGGACGAACGCCGGAAGCAGGAGCTTGAATACCGGATGCTCCAGAACGAGGTCAACCCCCACTTCATCTATAACACCCTCAACAGCATCCGGTGGATGGCGACCATCCAGCACGCCCCCGGCATCGCCGAGATGGTGACGGCCTTTGCCCGCCTGACAAAGAGCATCTCCAAGGGCACGGAAAAGCTCATCCCCCTGCAGGAGGAGCTTGCTCTCCTGAACGACTATTTCACCATCCAGCAATATCGCTACGGCGGCGATTTGGAGATCGAGGTCTCCCGCATCGAGGACGAGCGGCTCTGTCAGGACTGCATGATCCCCCGGTTCACTTTGCAGCCCTTGGTGGAGAACGCCATCTTCCACGGCCTTGAGCCGAAAGGCGGACACGGCAGTGTCCTGCTGGACATCTCCACCGACCCGAACACCGGAGACGTTCTCCTCCGGCTGACCGACGACGGCATCGGAATGCCGCCCGAGGTGGTGGCACATCTGCTGGATGAGCCGACCGAAGAAAAAGAAAAGGCGGAGAAATTCCGCCATGTGGGATTGTGGAACGTGAACCGCCGCATCCAATATTCGTTCGGCGAGGCCTACGGCCTGACGATCGAAAGTGAGGAGGATATCGGAACGGAGATCACCATCCGACTGCCCTATCAGAAGAAAGG
>CAVJGY010000188.1:0-3489 GCA_963648915.1 Acutalibacteraceae bacterium
AAGGATTAAAAACAGCCGTCTGCCCGTTTATGTGCCTTCCCCTCGAGGGGAAGGTGGCATGAAATGCCGGATGAGGTGGAGAGTTGCCGGAAAATCGATTTTCTCTTCACGCTTACACCTCATCAGTCGCTAACGCGACAGCTTCCCCTCAAGGGGAAGCCTTTTAAAGTCTCATTTTTCATAGTAAATTATGGGTCGATAAAATTGACTTGTACAGCCTCTTTTGCTAAAATAAAAGCATAAAAGTTGACAAAATTTACAAGTTTTGTCTTGGAAGAGAGGTTCTATCATGTCAAATCCTTCCCGTGTCGAAAGCCGCCACCGCACCGCCCTGCGCAACAAAATTATTGAAGCCTCCACCCTGCTCGAGATTTTGTTATCCGGTCTTGTCCTCATCGGACTGCTGCTGAGCATCGTGCCCCTCATCAAGTGGATGCCCGGGCTGCTGCTGGACGGCAACGACGCCGAGATCCGCACCTTTTTGGAACGGTCGCTGGATATCGTCATCGGCATCGAGTTCATCAAGATGCTGGCAAAACACAGCCCCGGAAGCAGCCTTGAAGTTCTGCTCTACGCCATCGCCCGTCACTTGGTCGTCGGCCACGATTCCGCCGTGGAGAACCTGCTGAGCGTCGGTGCAATTGCCCTGATCTTCATCGTCCGCAAGTTCTTCTTTGTTCCGGCGTTCGGTGCGCACCTGCCCGATGGACATCCCGCACCCGACCTTTCCCCGAACCAGAGCGGAATCCCCGCCGAGGAGTTCCGCGAGCGTCTGCGCAAGCGTGTCCATGCGGAGGATATCGTCGAGAACGAGGAGGACGATGACGACATCGACTACGAGGACAACACCGAAGAAGAGACCGCTTCTGTATAAAATTTCAGCATAACAAAAATCCCTCGGTTCGCTTGAACCGGGGGATTTTTTGATGTTATGTAGTTCTAATTTACTTTGCGCCGCGGCCTGCGAACACGACCCAGACCGTCTTGAACAGAATCTTGATGTCTTCCCAGATAGTCCAGTTGTCGATGTACTCGACGTCCAGACGGACGACATCTTCAAAGTCCTCGATGTCACTGCGGCCGCTGACCTGCCACAGACCCGTGATGCCGGGCTTCATGGACAGACGACGCTTGTGGTGGCTCTCGTACTGCTTGTACTCGTCCAGCGTCGGCGGACGTGTGCCGACCAAGCTCATGTCGCCGCGCACAACATCAAAGAACTGCGGAAGCTCGTCGATACTGGTCTTGCGGATGAACTTGCCCACCTTGGTAACGCGGGGGTCATCCTCCATTTTGAACATCAGGCCGTTCATTTCGTTCTGTGCCATCAGCTCTTTCTTCCGCTCCTCGGCGTCGATGTACATACTGCGGAGCTTATGGATGTAGAACACACGACCATTGCGGCCGACACGACGCTGCTTGAAGAAGAGTGGGCCGGGGCTTTCGAGCTTCAACGGGATAGCAACAATCGCGATGATGGGGATGCTGATGATGCAGCCCACCAGACCGCCGACGATATCCAGCAGCCGCTTGAAGATTTGGTCGCGGAGCTTCAGCTCCACCGTGCCGATGGTAACGACATTGCCGCCTGCACAGCGGGTCAGCTCCCGGCTCAGATGTGCCGCACTCGTCTCGTCGCAGCACTTGTCCTCGATGCGGTCCAGCAGCGGAAGCCGGAAATGGACGGTCAGACCCATGCTCTCCATCTCTTCCAGATACGGGATGAAGGAGTCGCCGCTGTCCATCGGGATATCCACATAGACCTCGTCCAGCGCGGCCTGCCGGATCCAGTCCATAAAGTTATCGTAGTTTGCCTTCAGCTCCACGCCCTCGACATCGCCGTTCACATCGCCGGATGCAATTTCCAGCAGTGCCACGCCCGTGATCCGCTTTGTCCAGTCGCGGCTCAGGTCCTCGACCATGGCACGGGCGTGCTCGCGGGTCGTCACGATGCCGACCAGACTTTGCATCTTGTTCGCACGCTTACCGCGCTTCAGGAAATTCTTCAGAAGCTCCTGACCCAGCGTCATGAACAGGATGTTCAGCAGCGGGACCATCAGCAGGAAATAACGCGAGCTGAGCATGACAGCTTTCGTCAGTGCCAGACCCGCCGTATTGATGACGAAGAGGATCACACTGAACTTGACCGAACGCTTCAACTCCTGCTTCGGCGTGCGGAGGACGATGTTCTGGCTCTGATCGAACGAAAGGAAGGTCACGACATAGGCCAGCACCAGCATATATAAGGCGACCGCCACATCTTGGAACTGGTACGCTCCGAGCTTTTCCAAGAGGTTATCAATGATGCCCCAGCTGGCCGCTGTGCTCAAGGCGAGCGACAGCAGGTCTACGAAGAAAACGTAGACATACTGCATTTTTTCGCGTTGTTTTGTCATGTTTTTTTACTCCTCGATCGTTTTATTTACCCCGTATCCAAGAGCCGGACTGTTTTTCGCCTTCCGCAGAACCAAAAAGTCCCTCTCTCTTCTTACCATTTTTACCGGGCGGCTTTTCCCGGGAAAGTCTGATTTTCGGTCAAAATCCGCAAAATCTTGTGTCCCTACCGCCTATAAAATATACCATATTACTACATTTTTTTCAATAGAAAATACAGAAACCCCAAGAATTGTCAATCTGCCGAATTACTGTATCATTTTTTTGCGTTTCTCATAATCCCACAAGGCTTCCAGTGCCTCGCCCGACATCGGGTAGAGTGCCAGCATGTTAAAGACCGTCATCAGGCCGATGCCGACGTCGCCCAAGGCCCACACGACCGTGTAAGCCTCCAAGCCGCCGACCAGCAGCATCACCAGCGCGAACAGCTTGTACGCCGTCTGACACCACCAGCGGTCGCCGAACAGGTAGGCCACATTGGAGCGGGCATAGAACAGGATGCCGATGAAGGTCGAGAAGCTGAACAGTGCCAGCGTCACCGCGATGAACACCTGCCCGAAATCGCCCAGATGGTACTGCATCGCGGCCTGCAGCAGGTTCATGCCCTGCAAGCCTGCGGTCACGCTTTCGGGAGCAAGCAGCATCACGAAGGCCGTGCAGCTGCAAATAATAATGGTATCAATGAGAACGCCCAACGCCTGCACCAGACCCATCTTCACCGGGTCGTCGCACTCGGCGGCAGCGGCCGCACAGGGCGCAGAGCCAGAGCCGGCCTCATTCGAGAAAAGGCCGCGCTTGATGCCGTTCATCACGACCGCACCAAATCCGCCTGCCGCCACCTGACGCACGCCGAACGCCTCGGAGAAGATGCGCCCGAACACGTTCGGCAGGAAGGCGAAATTCCGGATAATAATGAAGAGGGTCATGGCAAAATAGCAGACCGCCATGATGGGAACGATGACGTCAAGGCTCTTCACGGTCGCATTCTTCCGCAGTACGATGACCGCCGAAACCACGACCAGCACCACTGTCGTCACGACAGGCGGAATGGAGAACGCATTCTGAAACGCCTCGCTGACCGAGTTGCTGACGACC
>CAVJGY010000189.1:0-3463 GCA_963648915.1 Acutalibacteraceae bacterium
GAGAAAGTAGCCGTACAGAGCGGTGCGATCAGCGAGGAGGTCATTGCCAGCGCAGGCGGCATCGACAAGGCGATGGAAAGCGGACTGGTGAACGCAAAGCTCCTCCAGAACGGACTGCTGAAAGCCCAAAAGGACGCACATGCCGTTCTGGACATGAGCGACGAGGAGATCGCCGCCTACGGAAAGAGCCGGGAAGAGGTGCAGGCCATTGCGGACGCGTTCGACAAGCTGAACGAGAAGGTGGAGAGCGGCGACCTTGACCTCCAGCAATACTCGAAAGACATCCAGTCGATGTCCGGACGGGAGCATCTCATCCAGAGCCTTTGGAACATCTGGGACGCCATCGGGAAGGTGATGACCCCCATCGCGGAGGCGTTCCACGAAATTTTCGCCCCGGCCAACAGCGATAAAATTTACTCTTTCACCGAGGGACTCGACCGGATGACCGCGAAGCTCATCATCAGCGATGAGGCGGCGGAAAAAATCAAAATGACCTTCAAGGGACTGTTCAGCGTGCTGAAGATCGGCACGTCGGCAGTCTCTTTTGTCGGAAAGACGGCGGCGAAGGTGGTCGGCGCACTGAGCCAGCTGTTGCAGCCCTTGGCGGGAGTCGCACTGGATGTGGCGTCGGGCTTCGGCGAATTTGCGACCGCAGTCAAGAACGCCGTGACCGACAGCGGAAGCCTGAGCGACAAGCTTGAGCTGATCCGGGCGGGATTTGCAAAGCTGCTGAGTCCGTTGAGTGCGGTCAAGCAGTTCTTCAAGGGTTTCGACCTTAAGACCCAGCTGGAAAGCCTGTTCCGGAGCGGAAACAGTTTTCTGGATTCGTGGCTGAACCGTCTGCCTGAAAACGCACAGCTCCTTCTGCGGCCGCTGCTGGGCGTGCTGGAGCAGGTCGCGGCGGGAAGCCTGACCGTGATGGGCGCAGTCGGCCTTGGTCTTGCCGAGCTGCTGAGCAAGGTGAAGGCATTCGGCGTTGGGGTGCTGAAGGGCATCCAGAGCACCCGCCCGACACTGGACGAATACGCCCTGACTCTAACAAACCTGCCGACCAAAATTGGCGAGGCCATCAGCACATTTTCTTCGACATTTCAGACGAGCCTTTCGGCCATCGAGACGAGCGCGGGTGACGCGTTCAGACCGGTCGAGGGCTTTTTTACTGCCCTGAAAGAGGGGTTCGACTCCATCAGCGGCACGGATGTCTACCGCTTCCTGAGCCTGATCGACGTCGGATTGCTGGCGTTCACCATCGGACAGCTGGCGAAGGCGACCAAGAGCTTCAGCAGTGTTGTGCAAAACCTGTTTGAAGGGCCGATCGCGCAGGCATTCAAGGCGATGTCTGGTTCGTTCAACGCCCTGAGCGGCGCACTGAAGAGCTGGACAAAGACCAACAACACGAAGGTCATGCTGAACATTGGCATCGCGATGCTGATGTTTGCAGGCTCGGCGGCTATCCTGTCGAATCTGGTCGACCCTGCGCGTTTTTATGCAATAGCAGATGCACTGTTATTGTTTGGCGTACTGCTGGTAGCAGCCGCAAAACTTCTTCAGCCTTCGACTGTTAAAATTACGAACGCGCTTGAGGGTTTCAAGGCAAAGCTGCTGGACTCGGCGACCCTGTGGGGCGTTGCAGCGGCACTGGTTGGTTTGGCAGTGGCGGCAAAATCCATCCTGAGCGGCGTGACGAGCCTGATAAGTGTGATGCAGCAGGGCGACATGGCTTCCAGTGTGGCCGGACTGCTCATGGTAGCGGCGACCCTTGCCACATGCTTCCTCGGCTTATGGAAGGTATTGGACGCGGTTGTGGTGGACGGCAAGAGCCTCAAGGCGAAAACCATCCTTTCGGTCGCGGTTGCGTTGATCGGAATGGGTGTTGCGGTGAAGAAGATCGCGCAGGCGGTCGGCATTTTAGCGCAATACGACTGGCAAAATGTGACGGCAGGAACGACGGCCATTATTGCCTTGATGGGGTCGATGTACGGCATTGCATACGCCATGAAAAAATACGGTGGACAGCTCGACGTTCAAAATGGACTGGGCTTCACCGGACTGGCGGCGGGCGTGATCGTTCTTGCGGAAGCGTTGAACATCGTTGCAGGGATCCCGGCTGAGAGTGCATGGACGGCATTTAAGATTCTCGGTTCGCTGATGGCCGAGATGGGCGTTATTGCACAATATGCCAAGATGGGCGCGAGCACGGGCGCATCCATGTTGTTAATGGCTTCGGCTGTCACCCTAATGGCAGGCGCGATGGCGGCACTTTCCCTCATCGACTTTGACAAGATGCAGGACGGCTTCGGCATGATGTTCACCATGATGGTGACTCTGTTTGGAGGCGGCGGACTGCTGGAAAAGGCGACCGACGGCGTGGCAGTCAAGACGGGCGGAAGCCTGCTTCTGATGGCGGCGGCGTTGACGGTATTAGCGGGAGCGGTGGAGCTGTACACGCTGATAGGAAACAAAGCGTTGACTGGCTTGATGTATGCAGGATTAGGACTTGCTGAATTGGCAGTTGGTGCATGGTCGTTCAAGAAACTTCTTGACGACAAAGCGTTGGAAACCGCGAATGCAATGGCGACCATCTCGACCGGAATGCTGGCGTTGGCGGCGGCAGGATTTGTATTCCAGCATGTGGACTGGCAGGGAATACTGGCGATGCTGGGTTCACTTGCAGTTGCATTTGGCGGGATGCTGGTCTTGAGCTGGATGGTAGACAAGATTCCCGGCATGAAAAAGGGCTTGGAGGTCATCACGGAGGCATTCTCGAAATTCGGCAAGGCACTGAAGGACATTGCACTCGGCACGCTCATTCTGGGCATCGTTTCGCTGTTTGCAGGGCCGCTGTGCGAAGCCATTGTGAACGCCGCACCGGATATTCAGGAGGCGTTGATCGCGGTTCTTACGACCATCTGCAATGTCATCATCGCGTGCGCCGAACCCATCGGCGAGGCACTGCTGGTTCTGGCGAAGGTCATCCTTCAGAAAAGCATCGACTTGATCGGCTGGATGTGGGACGGCGGCGACACCGGAAACGGCGGCATCAAAGCGGCCTTGATCGAACTGGGCGAAAACGTCAAAAACGGCATCAAGGATATTTTCGCACCCTTCGCGAATGGATATTTCCAGCAGCGTGACATCGCCCTGCATTTCAATCCGAATTACAAGGCAGAACGCGTCAAGCTGAGTGATGTGTTCACCTTCTCCAGTGAAAAAGAAGAAGCGGAACAAGCGGGCAAAGAAACAGGAAACGCTTATGTTGCAGGAACGCAAAAAGCTTTAGAAGAGGGACAAGAAAAAGTCCGGCAAAGCGGAGCAGCCCTAGCGGACGCCGCAAATGACGGGAACCGGAAAGAAGCGAAGATTGCCTCACCCTCGAAGGTCTTTGAAGAAAACGGCACGTTCATCGTTTTGGGTCTCATCAACGGAATTCAAAATGGAACGGCCGATGTGAACGCCGCGATGC
>CAVJGY010000190.1:0-3444 GCA_963648915.1 Acutalibacteraceae bacterium
GGTTATTAGTCATACTAATGTAGCTTTTTCAAGCTAGTCTCCCGCAGATAAGAGCGATTGCCCCAAAAATCCATTTCACCGTTCGGGCAAAATCGTCAGTTTTGTCAATTGCGTTTTTAGCTCTTGTGGGCTATAATCATCGCATAGACAGCAACGACGCTGTGGGTCACCTCCTGACTCACAGCGTCGTTTCGTTTAACACACAATTTCGCTCTCGTTTTCTCTTCAAACAAGGAAATTTTTGCGATAGTTGGACAAAAACAAGATCAAGTAAGGAGTAGGATTTATGGCAGCAAATGTTATGGAAATCTACGGCAGCAAGGTCTTTAACGAGCATGTTATGAAGGAGCGTCTGCCGAGCGCGACCTATAAGAGCCTGCAGAGCACTCTGCACAAGGGCGCACCTCTGGACATCGAGGTCGCAAACGTCGTCGCCAGCGTCATGAAGCGTTGGGCAATGGAGCTGGGCGCGACCCATTACACCCACTGGTTCCAGCCTTTGACCGGCATCACCAGCGAGAAGCACGACGGTTTCGTTAGCCCGGTGGGTGACGGCACTGCCATCATGGAGTTCAGCGGCAAGGAGCTGGTCCGCGGCGAGCCCGATGCTTCCTCCTTCCCCTCCGGCGGTCTGCGTGCGACCTGCGAGGCTCGCGGCTACACCGCATGGGATCCCACCAGCTACGCATTCGTCAAGGATGACGTTCTCTGCATCCCGACCGCATTCGTCAGCTACACCGGCGAGGCTCTGGACAAAAAGACCCCGCTGCTTCGCTCGATGGACGCGCTGTCCAAGCAGGCTGTCCGCATCCTGAAGCTCTTCGGCAAGGACGTTGATTATGTCTCCACCACC
The DNA here is from genome assembly GCA_963648915.1 of Acutalibacteraceae bacterium. Classification (GTDB taxonomy): domain Bacteria; phylum Bacillota; class Clostridia; order Oscillospirales; family Ruminococcaceae; genus Faecalibacterium. The sequence goes on from CAVJGY010000190.1 coordinate 854, forward strand.
GTCGGCCCGGAGCAGGAGTACTTCCTTATTAAGAAGGAGGACTACGAGGCACGTCAAGACTTGATCCTGACCGGCCGCACCCTGTTCGGTGCACCGTCTGCCAAGGGTCAGGAGTTGGAGGAGCACTACTTCGGCGTCATCCGTCCCGAGGTCTCCGAGTTCATGAAGGAGCTGGACGAAGAGCTGTGGAAGCTGGGCGTTCCGGCCAAGACCAAGCACAACGAGGTCGCTCCCTGCCAGCATGAGCTTGCTCCCATCTTCGACACCACCAACGTCGCTATCGACCACAACCTGCTGACGATGGAGATGATGAAGAAGCTCGCTCCCAAGTACGGTCTGGTCTGCCTGCAGCACGAGAAGCCGTTCGAGGGCGTCAACGGCAGCGGCAAGCACAACAACTGGTCGATGGGCACTTCTTCCGAGAACCTGCTCGACCCGGGCGACACCCCGATGGAGAACCTGCAGTTCCTCATCTTCCTCGCCGCTGTCATCAAGGCTGTCGACGAATACGCTGACCTGCTCCGCACCTCGGTCGCAACTCCGGGCAATGACCATCGTCTGGGCGCAAACGAGGCACCTCCGGCCATCATCTCTATCTTCGTCGGCGAGGAACTGGAAGCTGTCATCGACGCTATCGCGTCCGATTCTCCCTATGCCGGCCCGGTCAAGATGAAGATGGATCTCGGCGTCGACGTCCTGCCCAAGTTCAGCAAGGACACCACCGACCGCAACCGTACCTCTCCGTTCGCCTTCACCGGCAACAAGTTCGAGTTCCGTATGCCCGGTTCTGCTGAGAACCTGAGCGACTGCAACACCATCCTGAACACCGTCGTCGCAAAAGAGCTGAAGGGCTACGCCGACGAGCTGGAAGGTGCTGAGGACTTCACCAGTGCTGCCATCGCCCTCGTCAAGCGCACCATCCGCGACCATCGCCGCGTCATCTTTAACGGCAACGGCTACTCCGCCGAGTGGGAAGCAGAGGCCGAAAAGCGTGGTCTGCCCAACAAGAAGAACACGCCCGCCGCTCTGCCCGCTCTCATCGCTCCGAAGAACATCCAGCTGATGGAGGACTTCGGCGTCCTGACCAAGGTCGAGATGGAGAGCCGCTACGAGGTCGAGATGGAGCACTACTCCAAGATCATCAACATCGAGGCTCTCACCATGCTGGAAATGGCCCGCAAGCAGCTGTTGCCCGCCGTCAACGCTTACATGAGCGAGATCGCCAACACCGCCGCCACCAAGCTGGCCGTCAGCGAGAGCATCAGCGTCCGCAGTGAGACCAAGACCCTCACCAAGCTTTCCGCCGATGCCGACGCCATGAGCGATGCCGTCGACGTTCTGCAGGATGCCGTCAACGCAGCCAAGGCTCTGGAAAGCGAGACCGACAAGGCTGTCGCCTTCCACGACAATGTTCTGCCCGCAATGGACGCTCTGCGTGCCGCAGCGGACGATGCAGAGACCATCTGCGGTGAGGATTACTGGCCTCTGCCCAGCTACAGCAAGATGCTCTTCTATGTCTGATTTTTCTGAATAAGCATCGTTAGGCTGTAAGTTTTATTTGCCATCTCCTTTTCCTATTTCTTACACCAGCCTAAAGGCCTACCCCTGTACAGGAGCAGGTCTTTAGGCATTTTTCAGGAGATGACGCGATTTTGACAAGAGAGGTATGTTATGAGCTATACGACCCAGCAGGACATCCTCGATTTCGTTGAGGACAACAACGTCAAATTTGTACGCTTTGCGTTCTGCGATATTTTCGGCACACAGAAGAATATCGCCGTCCTTGCCAGCGACCTCCCCAAGGCCTTGGAGGATGGCGTCTGCTTCGACGGCAGTGCCATCGCCGGGTTCATGCACGTCGAGGAGAGCGACCTTGTCCTCCGCCCCGACCTGTCCACCATGACAATTTTGCCTTGGCGTTCCACCGAGGGCCGCGTGATGCAGTTCTTCTGCGACGTGGAAAAGCCCGGCAACACCCCCTTCGGCGGAAACTGCCGCGGCTTCCTGCGGGATATGAACCGGAAGTTCAAGCGTCTCGGCCTGACCGTCAACGTCGGTGCAGAGTGCGAGTTCTACCTGTTCGAGAACGACGACCACGGCCGTCCGACGAAAATTCCCATCGACTTCGGCGGCTATTTCGACGTTGCACCGCTGGATGCAGGCGAGAACCTGCGCCGTGACATCTGCCTGACGATGGAGCAGATGGGCATGGCACCCCAGCACAGCCACCACGAGAACGGCAACGGCCAGAACGAGATCGACTGCCACTATGCAGGCCCGCTCAAGACCGCCGACAACGTGATGATGTTCAAGCAGATCGCCCGTGCCGTGGCCGCAAGCAACGGCCTGCACGCCAGCTTCCTTCCGAAGCCCCTGCCCGATCAGGCAGGCAGCGGCCTGCACATCAACCTGTCCCTTTACATGGACGGCCACAACCTGTTCGAGGGCGACATCGCGCCCGACAGCATCCCCGGAAGCTTCATGGCTGGTGTTCTCCACCACAGCCGGGAGCTGACCGCCTTCACCAACCCGCTCCCCAACAGCTATCTCCGCTTTGGCTGTGACGAAGCACCCCGGTATGTCAGCTGGAG
>CAVJGY010000191.1:0-3419 GCA_963648915.1 Acutalibacteraceae bacterium
CCCACGGTCGAGATCATCTGCCGCAGCCAGCTGCGCAGTTCCTTGCGGACTTTGGCATCCACGGCGGCGAAAGGCTCGTCCAGAAGCAGAAGCTGGGGGTTCGGAGCCAGTGCCCGCGCAAAGGCCACACGCTGCCGCTGACCGCCAGAAAGCTGGTTGGGATAACGCTTTGCAAACTGGGAAAGCCCCACCAGTTCCAGCATTTCCTCCACACGGGAACGAATTTTCTCCTTGGGCCACTTCTGCACCTGCAAGCCGAACGCAATGTTGTCCCAGACGGTCATATAACGGAACAGTGCGTAGTTCTGGAACACAAAACCGATGCCGCGCTGGCTGGCGGGCACATCGTTAACTACCTTGCCATCAATGATGATGTCGCCGCTGTCGGCAGTTTCCAGCCCGGCCAGCATCCGCAGGATGGTGGTCTTGCCGCTGCCGGAAGGTCCCAACAGGCCGATCAGACGGCCTTTCTGAATGCCGAAGGAAATATCTTTGGATGCTTTGAAATCGCCAAAGCTTTTGTTGACGTTTCGCAGCTCCACATAGTTTTCATTTGCCATCGTTACACCTCATGGTCTTTCCTGCCCAGCACTTCCAGAACGCTGCGCAAAATCAGAACAAGGATCGCCATCAGTACCAGAATGGAGGACATGGCGAAAGCTCCGGTAAAATCGTAGCCCTGATACAAAAGTTCAATGTACAGCGGCATGGTGTTGGTCTTGCCGCGCAGGTGGCCGGACAGCACCGACACTGCACCGAATTCGCCCATAGCACGGGCTGTGCAGAGCACCATGCCGTAGAGCAGTGCCCACTTGATGTGCGGGAAGGTCACCTTCCAGAAGATCGTCCAGCCGTTCGCACCCATCAGAGCGGCGGCTTCCTCTTCTTCCGTGCCCGCTGCCGTCAGTACCGGGATGATCTCACGGGAGATAAAGGGAAAAGTCACGAACACAGTTGCCAGCACGATGCCGGGCACGGCGTAGATGATGGAGATGTTATACCGCTGCAAAAGCGGATAGAGCACACTCTGTCGCCCGAAGGTCAGCACATAGATCAGACCTGCAATGATGGGGGAAACGGTCAGCGGCAGGTCGATGAAGGTGGAAAGCACCTTTTTGCCCCGGAACTGAAAGCGAGTGATGCACCATGCCGCAAAGATGCCGAAGATGGTGTTGATAATCAGTGCGGCTGCTGTGGCCTGCAAGGTCAGCTGAATGGCCTTGATGGCATAGGGGTCGGTGACGGCTTTGACGTAGGCAGACCAGCCTTCCCGAAACGCCGTGGCAAGAACGTAAATTAGCGGGAGCACCAGCATCACCGCCAGAAACAACACGCTGATGCCGATGAGCAACCACTTGACCGAGCCACCGGATGATTTTTGATTCATTACGACCCCCTCCTTACGAAATGCCGCTGACGATTTTCGATGCGCGGCTCTGGATAACGGCATTGACAAACAAGATCAGGAACGCCGCCGCCAGCATGACCAGCGCAATGGAGGTGGCACTAGCGTAATCGTATTCCTGCAATTTTGCCATGATGAGCAGCGGCGTGATCTCGGTTTTATAGGGGGTATTGCCCGCAATGAACACCACGCTGCCATATTCGCCCAAGCACCGGGCGAATGCCATCGTGAACCCAGCCACCAGCGGGGATGCGATTTCCGGCAGGATGATTTTACGGAAGATCGTTGCGTGGGATGCGCCCATCATGCCGGCGGCTTCCTCATACTGCGGGTCCAGCTTTTCCAGCACCGGCTGCACGGAGCGTACTACAAAAGGAATGCCGATAAAGACCAGTGCCACCGTGATGCCTGCGCGGGTGTAGGCAATCTCAATGCCCTTGCTGTGAAAGATGCTTCCCACCCAGCCATTGTCTACGGTCAGGTGTGTCAGCGAAATGCCTGCCACGGCGGTGGGCAGCGCGAAGGGCAGCTCGATCATGCCGTCCATGATCCGCTTGCCCGGAAAATCGTACCGCACTAGTACCCACGCGAGGATCAGTCCCATGACCCCATTGATGAGGGACGCGACCAGTGCCGTCAGAAAACTGACCTTGTAGCTGGCCAGCACACGAGCACTGGTGACCACAGACCAGAATTTTGCGGGGCTGAGCTGTGCGGAAAAGACCACCAAAGAGCACAGCGGAATGAGCACCACCAGACTCAGGATGGTGACGGAAATACCCAGCGAAAGCCCGAACCCCGGAATGACACGCCGGGATTTTTTAGATTTGGACTTCAAAACTCTCCCTCCTTTTGCAACAGAGATTCCGCACATGAGGTCTGTCCTCTCTGTGCGGAATAATCCGAATATCTTGTTTTAGCCCTCGTAGAAGGTATCAAATACGCCGCCGTCTGCGAAGTGCTTGGCGGTTGCGTCGGTCCAGCCGCCGAAGTGGGCGATGTTCGTCAGTTCGAAGCCATCCGTGATGATCCACTTGCCGTCTGCCGGGATCTCCGTGATGGTCTTGCTGTCGGAAGCCAGCGTGTAATCTTTCAGGATGGATTCGGTAGAAGGACGGTAGAAGTTCTCGGCTTCGATCTTCTGTGCTTCATCGGAATAGAGGTAGTTCAGGTACTCTGTCGCCACCTCGCGGGTTCCGCGCTTGTCCACCACTTCATCGACCACGGCTACCGTAGGCTGGCAGAGGATGGACACCGAAGGATATACGATCTCATACTTGCCGGGGTACTCATCCAGCGAAAGGAAGGCTTCGTTCTCCCATGCCAGCAGCACATCGCCCTGTCCGTTCTCGACAAAAGATGTGGTTGCACCGCGTGCGCCGGAGTCCAGAACGACCACATTCTTGTAAAGTTTGCTCATGTTCTGGATGATCTCGTCCTCGCTCTGGCCTGCCTTTTCGAAGTAGTACCACGCCGCCAGATAATTCCAGCGGGCACCGCCGGAGGTCTTGGGGTTCGGCGTGATGACGCCGATGCCGTCCTTTACCAAGTCGTCCCAGTCCTTGACCTGCTTGGGATTGCCGGAGCGGACAAGGAACACGATGGAAGAGGTGTAAGGGGAGCTGTCGTTGGGAAACTCGGAGGTGTAACCTTCTTCAATCAGTCCGGCATTTTTCACGGCATCCACATCGCCTTCCAGTGCCAGCGTGACCACATCGGCTTCCAGACCGTTGGCCACTTCCAATGCCTGCTTGCCGGAGCCGCCGTGGGACTGAGTGATAGTGACCTGCTGGCCGGTCTTGTCCAGCCAGTATTTAGAAAAGACCTCATTGTACTGTGCATACAGCTCACGGGTGGGGTCGTAGGAGACATTGGTCAACTCCACTGGCTCAAGGCTGGCCGTAGACGCAGCGGCTGAACTGCTGGAAGCGGGAGCAGCGGTGCTGGATGCCGCAGAACTTGCGGAATCGCCGCAGGCGGTCAGAGCGGCGGCAGCGGCAACGCTGGCAGTGCC
>CAVJGY010000192.1:0-2501 GCA_963648915.1 Acutalibacteraceae bacterium
CCTTTTCCATCCGGCTGTTGGGGATCTCTTCGCCGTCCATGTAGCCCACGAAGTCCAGCATCACGCGGTCGCCGGTCTTGGCGGGGGCGTTGGTGTTGTGGTAGACCGCATGGGTGCGCACCTGATGCACCAACTCCTGCTGGAGGGTCTGCTCGGTGACCGGGCGGACATGACGGGTGACGGCCAGACCCTTGTACTGGCCGAGCGTTGCTTCGGGAAGGTTGCTTTTCTTGGTTTCCATAGTTCAAATACTCCTTTTTATCCTCTATCATTCAAATCAGTCCGAATATAGGCTTCCCCTTGAGGAAAGACTCTCCCCGGCCGGGGAGAGATGTCACAACGTGACAAAGTGGGGAGGGGCTGGCTGCATGTGCGAGACTGATGAGGTGGTTATAGTCCATGGTCTGCCATCCACTGCTCAGCGACCTGAGAGAACATCTCGGGATACTGAGCGTCCTCGGCGGCAAACGCGCTGAGATAATACTGAATTTCCTCACGGGTCGGTGCGACGGAACGCCGCCAGACTGTGAAGGTCGTGCCGTTGCCCATGTCGAAGCTCGTCACAGGCTCGAAAGAATCGTCCCGCACAGCAAGGAACTGCTCGTTGAACACCTTGGACAGCTCACCCTCGAAAACGTAGGTCTGGGGGAAGGGGTCGGCGGTGATGACGAACTTCGCCTCGAAGAACTGCATCGGGAAGTTGTGCGTTCCCGGGATGGAGAAGCTGTCAGACAGCTTCCCGGTCAGGCGCAGCTCGGGCAGGTCGCAATACTTGAAGTGGTCGGGATTATAAAGCATGTCGTTCGGGATCATGTAGGCCGTTTCGCCCGGCTCGAGTGCTTCGTCCAGCCAGTCGGCGAGGGCTTCAATTTGCCCGGCGTCCTTCCGGTCGTAGACCAGCTTGTCCATCTTGACGAAGTATTCGGTGCTGGGGAGGGACAGATGGTCGAGGACGAAATTCGGCAGAGCAATGACCGTCAGCGGCGAGCACCGGACGGAGACTGCGAAAGCGATGGTGAAGCCCCAGTAGCCCAGCTTGAGGGCCTTGCGGCGGTTGATGCCCTCGGCCAATGCCGCCGCACCCACAAGGAAGAGCAAGATCCAGCCCGGCACAAAGAGGAGCATCTGGTGTGAGCCGGAGTTCTGTACCCGGGTGAAGAGCACCATGCTCACCAGCAGCTCACAGCCTGCCAGACAGGGAAGGGCGAAGGCCTTCTGTTTCCGGCAGAAGGCCAGACCCAGACCAATTAGGATGAAGTTCAGCAGGCCGACCCGCATCAAATGATAACGCAGTTCCTCGGCCATGCCGCCAACATTATAATAAGAGTAACGGCCCGCATAGTCAAACGACAAAATTTTACTCACCATCGGCCAGAGCAGAACGACCATGGCGACCAAGGCCACAATGCCGAAGCAGAGGAGATTCCGGAAACGACGGACTGCGGCGGCTTTTTCGCCGCTTTTTGCCAGCCGGACGCTGCCGAAGATGACCAGCAGAGCATACGCAAAGTAATATCCGACCACAAAATACAGATACCACCGCCGGGTCAGGATGATGGCGGCCGTCGCAAGGAAAATCAGTGCAAACCGTCCCGGCTCGAGCTTGTCGAACCGGAAATCCAGCGTCAGCAGGAAAATTGCGAAGGCGAAGATGAGTCCCAACCAGTCCGGCTGTGCCAGCATCGCACTCATCCGCAGGAACGGATAGGTGAACGCCCACGACAAGCCGATCAGGAAAAAGTAGAACCGATGCTTGACGCGGAGCATCTGCCCGACCTTAATGACGACGCCCGCCAGCAAAACCAGCAGGGTCGGCACGATGCAGAACACCTGCGCAAAGGCGTAGCTGTCGCCCGTGCGGGCAGTCAGGCAGAAGGGAAATTCGGTGAACAGGGAGATGAAGTTGGTGTAATCATCAGCCAGCGAGCCGAACACTGCCGCGAACCCCTCGTGCGGGCTGGCTGCAAAGGCGGCTTCGACGCTGTACTGCTTCAATATGTAGTTTACATAATCCCAAGCGTAGATGAACGTCCGTCGTCCCAACGCCCAGTAGAAGTAGACGACCGCCGCCGCCCAGAAGCCGACAAGGACGGCACGATGGAAGAAGTCCAGCTCGACCCCGGATACCCGAAGTACCCAGAACGCGCCGACGAAGAGCAGACAGCTGCACCACAGACCCACCAGCGGGAAGTAGGACGCGAACCCGATGTTCGCGATGCCCAGAAACGCGAGGACAAGGCCGACGCCCGCCAGAGCGAGGGTCGACCAGCCCAGCGGGGTGAACTGTCGTTTGGAAAGTAAGTTTGTCATGATAAGAACCTCTCACGAGAACAAAATCATTCAGCTTACAGTATACCAACTGGAATCCCGGCTGGCAACCCTGCGGCGGTTCAGAAATGCAAAATATCCCGCTGCATTTTCTGCAAACGGGATATTTTTACTCAAATATTACTTCTTGGTGTTGGAAGAGGCGGCTTTCTTGGCACGGGAAGCCTGCCGCT
>CAVJGY010000192.1:2511-3402 GCA_963648915.1 Acutalibacteraceae bacterium
GGCTGCATCCGGGTGAAGAGCCTCAGGCGTCAGGCGGAACATCCGGCTTCCCATGGCGGGAAGATCGATGGCGAGGGTGTAGTCGCGGCCATAGACACCGCCGTCGGTGGTGTGGAAGTTCTTGGTGCGGCTCTTGTCTGCACCGCCCCATGCCGGAGATTCGGTATTGATCAGCTCTTCTGCCCCGCAGGGGAACTTGAGGTAGAGCGGGAATTTCTTGTGGGTGGTGTTCTGGGTGTTCATGACGCAGAGGATGGTCTGTCCGGCACTCTGGCGAAGCCATGCGTAAACGCCCTCGGTGCGGCTCTCGGAAGCGACCCACTCAAAGCAGTTGGGGTTGTATTCGCCGTCATAGAGGGCGGGTTCGGTGGCGTAGAGACGGCTGATGGCGGCGAAATATTTCTGGAAACTGTCATGGAAGGGGTACTTGAGCAAGTCCCAATCCAGCTCCCGCTTCTCGTCCCACTCGCGGAAATGTCCCAGCTCGTTGCCCATGAAGTTCAGCTTCTTGCCCGGGTGGGTGTACATGTAGAAGTAGAGGGTGCGCAGCTGTGCGCATTTCTCTTCGTAAGTGCCCCAGAGCTTGTCGATGATGGTCTTTTTGCCGTGAACCACCTCGTCGTGGCTGAGTGCCAGCAGGTACAGCTCATTATAGAAGTAGTGCATACTCCAAGTGATTTTTCCGTAGCTGTCCGGACGCTCACCGAAGGGAGTTGCGAAGTAGTCGAGGGTGTCGTGCATCCAGCCCATGTCCCACTTGTAGTCGAAGCCGATGCCGTCGTACCGGGTCGGGGCGGTGACTTTCAGGAAGTTGGTGGAGTCCTCGGCGGTGTAGATGCCGGTGGGCCAGAACTTGTTCAGGCCGTGGTTCAGGTTCCGCAGGAAGGTGAC
>CAVJGY010000193.1:0-1270 GCA_963648915.1 Acutalibacteraceae bacterium
GAGTACGACATCATGGTGGGCACCCAGATGGTGGCGAAGGGCCTCGATTTCGAGGATGTGACCCTCGTGGGCGTCCTCGGCATCGATTCGCTGCTCTTCGCGCAGGGCTTCCGGGCGTATGAAACGGTGTTCAGCCTCATCACGCAGGTGGTCGGGCGGAGCGGCCGGGCAAAAGACCCCGGCTTCGCCATCATCCAGACCACCGACCCCGAGAATTCGGTGCTGAACCTTGCCGCCGCACAGGACTACGACGCTTTTTTCCAACAGGAGATCGCCTACCGCAAACTGGGCTTGTACCCGCCCTTCTGCGGGCTTTGCGTCGTGGGCTTCTCGGGCGGGAAAGAAATTGAAGTCGCCCGCGCCGCCGCCCGCTTCTCGGCACTGCTGGGTCAGCAGGCCGCCAAGCAGCCCGATATGCCCCTTCGCATCCTCGGGCCGACCCCCGGCAACATCGAAAAGATAAACGAAAACTACCGCTATAAGCTCACCATCAAATGCCGCAACGACCGGCGTTTCCGCGACTTGATGCGGGAGACGCTGGGCCTTTACGAGGGCGAAAAGCTCCTCTCGAAGGCCACCGTCGCCGTTGACCTGCATTCGGATGGCGATATCTGATAAATGCACTTTTTGGAGGTATACACATGGCTATCCGCAACATCGTAAAAGAAGGCGACCCTATCCTGAACAAGGTCTGCCGTCCGGTTACCAATTTTGACGACCGTCTGGCGACCCTGCTGGACGACATGCGCGAGACCATGATCGACGCCGACGGCGTTGGTCTGGCCGGCCCGCAGGTGGGAATGCTCCGCCGCATCTTCGTTGTGTGGGACACCACCGACGCACCCGAGGAGATCCCCGCGGATTACGAATACAAGTTCATCGATTTCGTCAACCCTGAGATCCTGGCTGTCTCCGAGGACGAAGAGACGGCCTACGAGGGCTGCCTGTCCTTCCCGGGACACAACGGCGCAGTCACCCGTCCGGCGGCAGTCCGTGTCCGTGCACAGGACCGCAACGGCAAGTGGTTCGAGCTGGAAGCCGAGGGTCTGCTGGCACGCTGCATCCAGCACGAGAACGACCATCTGGACGGCATCACCATCATGGAATCCAGCGAGTATTTCTATGAGGACACCGAGGAAGGCCGCGCCGCAGCCCGCAAAGCGAAAGGAAACAAGTAATGCGCATTTTGTTCATGGGTACGCCGGATATCGCGGCGGACTGCCTGAAAGCCCTCTATGAGGCCGGGCATGACATCTGTGCCGTTTACACC
>CAVJGY010000193.1:1280-3388 GCA_963648915.1 Acutalibacteraceae bacterium
CACCCGGCGGGATAAGCCCGTCGGCCGCAAGCAGGTGCTCACCGCACCTCCGGTCAAGGAGGTCGCATTGGAGCACGGCACGCAGGTGTTCCAGCCCCGCACCCTCCGCGACGGCGGCGAGGACGAGAACATCCGCGCCCTTGCGCCGGAGCTCATCGTCGTGGTGGCCTATGGCTGCATCCTGCCCGCATCGGTGCTGTCCATCCCGAAATATGGCTGCATCAACCTGCATGTCTCGCTTCTGCCCAAGTACCGCGGCAGTGCCCCGGTGCAGTGGGCGGTGCTGAACGGCGACGCCGAGACGGGTGTTTCCATCATGCAGATGGACGAGGGTCTCGACACGGGTGATGTGCTCTGCTGTGAGAAAATCGCCATCGACCCCGAGGAGACCAGCGGTGAGCTGTTCGACCGGGTGACGGCCGTGGGTGCGCGTGTCCTCTGCGAGACCGTTCCCGCCATTGCCGCCGGAACGCTGACGGCTGTTCCGCAGGCGCATGAGAATGCCAGCGTCGCCCCGATGCTGAGTAAGGAGATGGCCGAGTTCCATCTCACCGATACCGCCGACCACATCCACAACTGGGTGCGCGGCATGAACCCGTGGCCGTCGGCATGGTTCGTCACCAGCGGCGGCAAAAAGGTCAAGGTCACCGAGTGCCGCGTTGCATCGTCCAACGGGGAAGCCCCCGGAACGGTCCTCGCGACCAAGCCCCTGACCGTGGCCTGTGCAGACGGTGCAGTCCAGCTGCTCCACGTCGTGCCGGAGGGCAAGAAGCCGATGGAGGGCAGTGCATTCGCGGCTGGCCTCCGCCTGAAAACGGGGGATATCCTCTGATGGCGGCCAATCCGAGAGCGGCGGCGGTCGCGGCTCTTGTCCGGCAGGAGCAGGACGGCTTTTCCAACCTCATCCTTGACGCAGAGCTCAAGCGTCAGAAGTTGGAGAGCCGGGACAAAGCCTTCGCCAGCGCGATCTTCTATACCGTCCTTGAGCATCAGGGGACGCTGGACTACATCCTCGAGCAATTCCTGCCGAAGGGTCTGGCGAAGCTGGATGCTCCGGTGCGGGAAATTCTGCGTTCGGCTCTGGCACAGGCGCGCTACATGCAGGTCCCGGTGTCTGCCGCCGTCAACGAGGCGGTCAAGCTGACCCGCACCTTTAAAAAGGCCAGTGCATCCGGTCTGACGAACGCCGTCCTCCGCCGTGCCTGCGCCTATGACCTGAGCGGTGCGTCGTTTCAAGACGAAACGGAACGCCTGATGGTTCTCGGCTCTTGCGGCCGGGACGTGGCGGAGTTCTTGCAGAAGCACTACCCGGACGAAGCGTTGGACATCCTGACCCACACCGCCGACAAGGGCTTGACGAGCCTGCGTGCAAACCCGCTCAAGGCCAGCGCAGACGAGCTTTGCAGGCTGCTGCTGGAGCTTGGCGTCTCGCAGGCCGAGCCGGGTGTCGTCCCCGGAAGCGTGCTGGCGCGGTTCGAGGGAAGCCCCGCCGACAAGGAGCTGTTCCGTCAGGGATATTATCACGTCGAGGGACAGGCCAGCCAGCTGGCGGCTCTCTGCGTGGAAGCCAAACCCGGTGAGACCGTCCTCGACCTCTGCGCTGCACCCGGCGGCAAGACCTTGCTGCTGGCCGAGCAGATGGAGAACACCGGGCGGCTCGTCAGCTGTGACGTGACCGAAAACCGTGTCCAGCTCATTCAGAAGGCCGTCGAGCGGATGGGCTTCACCAATGTGGAGACCAAAGTGAACAATGCCGCTGTCCCGAACCCCGACCTGCCGCAGGCCGACCGCATTCTGGTCGACGCACCCTGCAGCGGCATCGGCATTCTGGCAAAAAAGCCGGATATCCGGTACAAAAAGCTCGAAAAAACGCGCCACGATGAATTATTGTCGACGCAGGCGGCCATCCTCGATACGGCGGCAGCTCTGCTGAAGCCGGGCGGACGGCTGGTCTATTCGACCTGCACCATCGACCCCTCCGAGAACGAGGAACAGGTGGCGGCGTTCCTGCGCCGTCATCCGGAATTTTCCGTGGCAACGCCGGAAGTTCCGTTCCCGGCAGGAATGACGGTGGGGGAGCACGGCGCACTGTCTGTGCCGACCCGCAC
>CAVJGY010000194.1:0-3378 GCA_963648915.1 Acutalibacteraceae bacterium
CAGTTCGTTTCAATGGTCGTATTCCTCTTTATGTTTCAATTTTTTGCCTGTTCCAGTGCCAGAAATTCTTCCAGCGAAAGGCCGCTGGCGCAGATGGCGCGGGCATTCTCGACGCCCACATACCGCCAGTGCCACGGCTCGTAGACCATGCCCGTCGCGGCCTGCCGTTCCTCCGGCCAGCGCAGGATGAAGCCATATTCGGCGGCATAAGCCGACAGCCACTCATAGGCGCGGCTCTGGGCGAAACGGGTCGTTTTTTCGGCGGAATCTGCCGACAGGATGTCCGCGCCGTATCCGGTAGCCTGTTCGCTGGCGTTGGCCTGCGGCTGGATGGTGGACGCCTTTTCGGTGGCCTCCTCCTCGGAGCAGCCCTTGTCCAGATAGATCTGCTTCTGTGCATCAAAGGCGGCTTCCCGGTCGGCCTCGTCCTGCCAGCCCGTCACAAGGGTCAGCTCGATGCCGTCCTTCTGCGCGGCCTCGGCCATCTGGCGGTACGCTTCGGCGGCCTCCTGTTCCAAACGCTCTCCGGTCGCATCGTCGGCGACGGCCAGCTCCGGGGACGGCTCACCGCTCAGTGGAAGATTCGCATTCACCAGAACCAGACGCTCGTCCAGCGGGTCGAGAACATAAGATGTACCGTCGTACTGCTGGGTCTCGAAGGTCTTTGGCCCGGCCACCAGCGCGTTGGCTTTGGGCAGCAGCCAGAGGATGCCGTTCGTCATCAAAACCATCGCTGCTGCACAGGCGGAAAGAAAGATCGCCCTGTTCCGTGCCAGCCGCAGACGGCGGCGGATCTTCCACTCCCGGCGGGTCATCCGCCGCTTCTGTTCGGGTCGCTTCTGTTCCATGCTTTTCTCCTCTTCCTGTTTTGCTTCACGGAACGGTCGTTCCGCCGATACACACACTATTTATTATACACCCCTTTCGATTGGGTGTAAACGCCGCAGGCTGTAAAAAAATTGTGACGCAAAAACGCCCCGCCGGGCAGAAGCAGCCAGACAGGGCGTTGAAGCGTTTGTTTTGAGGAAAGCTTACTCGAACAGCATATCGTGGATTGCGCTGACAGCACGGTCAGCCTCTTCACGGTCGATGATGCAGGAGATCTTGATCTCGCTGGTGGAGATCATCTTGATGTTGATGTTGTTGTTGGACAGTGCCTCGAACATCTTGGAAGCGACACCGCTGTGGCTCTGCATACCAGCACCGACGATGGAGACCTTTGCGCAGCTCTCGTCACAGGTGACGTCCTTGAACTTCGCGCTCTCCTTCAGGACGCGCATTGCGATCTCAGCCTCACCCTCAGAGCAGGTGAAGATGACGTCCTTCTTGCCCTCGCGTCCGGTGGACTGGAGGATGATGTCGACGTTGATGTTCTTCTGTGCCAGCAGGCCGAAGATCTTGAAGCTCATGCCCGGCTCGTCGGGAACATTCAGAATCGAAATAACAGCAACGTCGGTGTCCTTTGCGACGCCCTTGATCAGCATACCTTCCATGTCGTTTGTAACCTCCTTGACGACCGTACCGGGAACGGGATTCAGGCTGGAAAGCACCTCCAGCTCGACATTATACTTCTTTGCCAGCTCAACGCTGCGGTTGTTCAACACCTGTGCGCCCAGAGAAGCCAGCTCGAGCATCTCGTCGAAGGTGATCTCCTTCAGCTTGCGGGTGTTGCGGACCTTGCGCGGGTCGGCGGTGTAGACGCCCTCGACATCCGTGAAGATCTGGCAGCGGTCTGCGTGCAGAGCGGCTGCAATGGCGACTGCGCTGGTGTCGCTGCCGCCGCGACCAAGGGTGGTGATGTCGTCCAGCTTGTTCAAGCCCTGAAAGCCCGCCACGACGACGACGCGGTTGCGCTCCAGCTCAGACGAGATGCGCTCGGTCTCCAGCTTGGTGATGCGCGCCTTGGTGTAGGCACGGTCGGTGCGGAAGCCCGCCTGCCAACCGGTCAGGCTGATGGCATGGCAGCCGATCTCGTTCAGAGCCATTGCCAGCAGCGAGATGCTGATCTGCTCACCGGTTGCCAGCAGCATATCCATCTCACGCGCCGAAGGGTTGTGGGTGATCTCGCCCGCTTTTACGATCAGGTCATCGGTGGTGTCGCCCTGTGCGGACACGACCACGACAACATCATTTCCCGCGTTGTGGGTATTCGCCACAATGCGTGCCACGTTGAAGATACGGTCACGGTCCTTCACCGAAGAACCGCCGAACTTCTGTACGATCAACGCCATATCTTGTCACTCTCCTCTTTTTGTCCCTCGCTATGCGGAGGGTTACGCCTTTCTATCATTCCACTGTCGCGCCGGTATTATCGGCATCCAAACGCAGCAATGTAAATGCTTCACATCCGTCGAGACCCTCAAGGCTCTCGAGTCCTTTTTCCAGACCTGCATAGAAGCGGTCTGCATCGGCACGCTCGGCCACGGCCATGACCGTACTGCCTGCGCCCGAAACGTACACGGCCTTTGCGCCGCACTCCTTCGCCAGCTCGAACACTTCCTTCGAGCCGGGCATCAGGGGCATCCGGTAGGGCTGATGGAGACGGTCCTCGGTCGCAATGCCCAGCAGGTCGTGCCGGCCCTCGCAGAATGCCGCCGGGACAAGTGCCGCACGGGACAGGTTATACACCGCGTCCTTGTGCGGGATCTCTTTCGGCAGAGCCGCGCGTGCCGCCTCGGTCAGGAGCTTGTAGTCCGGCACGATGGCCGCAAAGCAGAGGCTCTGGTCGACGTCCCGCTTGACCGAGTAGACCACGCCGTCCTCAAAGACGCTGCTCGTCAGACCGCCCAGCAGTGCCGGGGCGACGTTGTCCGGGTGACCCTCGATGGAGGTCGCCAGCGTCAGAAGCTCCTGCGTGTTGAGCACATCGCCCAGCATCCGGTTCGCACCCAGCAGACCCGCAATGATGCAGGCCGAGGACGAACCAAGGCCGCGTGCCATCGGGATGGGATTGGTCTGGGTAATTTTCAGCGGCGGGATTTTCTTGCCGACTTTATCGAACAGACCCTTCGCCGAGCGATACACGAGGTTCGACTCGTTGCGGGGGATGCGCGTGCCGTCCGCCGAGGAGATATCCAGCTTGTCGCTGTCCTCGAAGGTCACGGTGTTGTACAGCGTGACGGCAAGACCCAGCGCGTCGAAGCCAGAACCAACATTCGCGCTGGTCGCGGGAACTGAAACCTTGATCTTCATGGCCGTTCTCCTTTTTGTTTAACCTTCCTCCGGCAGACGCTTGAGCACCAGCTTGACGCTGCCGCCCACTGCCTCGACCTTTCGTGCAGCTTCGGCGAGGGTCTTTTCGTCGGCACGCTCCACGAAGTAAGAGCAGCCGTCGTACCGCTCCTCGACCACCTTGCCGTAACCATAGATGGCCTCGAC
>CAVJGY010000195.1:0-3378 GCA_963648915.1 Acutalibacteraceae bacterium
GGCCAACAGGGGGGGCCGGAGTTGCCTTGCCCGCCTCGATCTGCAGCTTGATGTAGCCAGTAACTTTCTGTGCCATGATAAATGCACCTCCAAAAATCTGTGGTGAGTTGCGGCGTGGTGTCTCCACGCCTCCCACGAGCATGTACGCGATGCACACGCTCTATAAGAACCGCACTGCGGTCTTACCTTGGTAAACGGTTTTGCCGATTGGTTACGGCAGCTCGACCTGGCCGATGTCCACTTCTGCGGGCGTTTCGCGGCCGAACATGTTGACCTTGAGCTTGACCTTGAAGCTCTCGGTGTCGATGCCCTCGACAAGGCCCATAAAGCCTTCCAGAGGACCTGCGGTGATCTGCACGGTGTCGCCGACCTTGAAATCCACGGTCAGCGGAGCCGCCTTTTCAACACCCATCTTTTCCACTTCTTCAGCGGTAAGAGGAACCGGCTTGGATGCAGGGCCGACGAAGCCGGTGCAGCCGCGCGTATTGCGCACCACATACCAGGTATCGTCAGTCATGACCATCTTGACCAGAACGTAGCCGGGGAACAGCTTGTGCTCCACCATACGCTCCTTGCCGTCCTTGATCTCCGGGACCATCTCAGTCGGAACTTTGATGTCGCAGATCAGGTCTTGCAGGCGGCGGTTTTCCACCATGGTCTGTAAGTCCGTCGCTACCTTGTTTTCGTAGCCGGAATAGGTATGCACAACATACCAAAGAGCCTCATTGGACTGTTCTTCCATTTTGGTTGACCCTCCGTTTCAAGATGATTACGCGCCGATGATCAGGCCCAAGATGCCACCGAAGATGGCGTCCAGAGCGATCATCACGACCGCGGCGATCGCCACAGTGACGAGCACGACGATGGTGTTGGTCTTGACGTCCTCTTTCGAGGGCCAGACCACCTTCTTCAGCTCGCTCTTCGAGTCGCGGAAGAACTTGGAAACGCTGTTTCCGAAGTTCTTCACGGCGGCCTTCATTCTGGCCACAAAGCCCGGCTTTTTCTCGGTTTTGTCTGCCATGATGCGTCCGCCTTTCTTACTTGGTTTCGCGATGAACGGTGTGCTTCTTGCAGAAACGGCAGTACTTCTTCATCTCGAGACGATCGGGGTTGTTCTTCTTGTTCTTCGTGGTGTTGTAGTTGCGCTGCTTGCACTCGGTGCAGGCCAGAGTGATTTTAACGGTCATTTGTTGACACCTCCATTATAACGGTCGTTTTGAACCTCCCTCGGCTTGCGGGAGCACCCGTAAAAAACAGGCGCACTTAATAACCCCGCAAAAGAGGTGTTATCATTGTATCACGCCTTTTTCCATTCGTCAAGCGTATTTTTTGCGATTTTTCAAGTTTTTTGTTTTTTCTTTGCTTTCGGGGGCGTCGGCGGTATTTTGCTTGCATCCCGGACATAGATATTGTATAATAAAGCGTGTTTATCGTTATTCCTATTAAAATCAAAAAATCCGGCGGCGTATTTCCGCGCCGTCATGCAATCAGGAGAGATTCACGATGCAGTCTGAAGATAAAATGACGGTCGTCCTTTTGTTCGGCGGTATGTCCAGCGAACATGAGGTCAGCCGCGTATCCGTTGGCACGTTCGTCACGAACATCGACCGTTCCAAGTATGAGGTCATCACCGTCGGCATCACCAAGGAGGGCCGCTGGCTCTACACCGAGGCCACTGCCGCACAGATGGCCGACGGCAGCTGGGAGGAGCTGGCAGGCAACATGCCCTGCGTCATCAGCCCCGACCGCGCCGACCACGGCATGATTCTGTTCACTCCGGCCGGACAGGTCGAGAAGGTCCACGTCGATGTCGTCATCCCCGTTCTCCACGGTCTGTGGGGCGAGGACGGCACGGTGCAGGGCCTCATGGAGCTGGCAGGCATCCCCTATGTCGGCTGCGGCGTTCTGGCAAGTGCCGTCTGCATGGACAAGGCAGTCGCAAACGCCCTGTTCGACGCGAACGGCATCCCCCACACCAAGTGGGTCGCTGCCAACCGCTGGGAAATTGAGACGGACATCGAGGGTGTCTGTGACGGTGCAATTGCGAAGCTGGGCTGGCCCATCTTCGTCAAGCCCGCAAACGCCGGCTCGAGCGTCGGCATCACCAAGGCCAACAGCCGCGAGCAACTGAAAGAGGCCATCGCGCTGGCTCTCGAGAACGACCGCAAGGTCGTCTTTGAGGCCTTCGTGGACGGTCAGGAGGTCGAGTGCGCCGTCATCGGCTCTGACCCGGCTGTCTCCACCCGCCCGGGCGAGATTCTGGCAGGTGCAGAGTTCTACACCTACGACGACAAATACAAGAACGGCGTCAGCCAGACCGTCATCCCGGCACACCTGCCCGAGGCAAAGCTGGATGAGGTCAAGACTTATGCAGCGATGGCCTACACCGCCCTCAACTGCGAGGGTCTGGCACGCTGTGACTTCTTCGTCGAAAAGGGCACGGGCAAGGTCATGATCAATGAGATCAACACCCTGCCCGGCTTCACCTCCATCAGCATGTACCCCAAACTGATGGAGAACGAGGGCATCCCTGTTCCCGCCCTCATCGACCAGCTCATCTCACTTGCACTCGAAAGGACGGACAGACACCATGGATAATCGCCCCATCGGTGTATTCGACAGCGGACTGGGCGGTCTGACGGGCGTGCGGGAACTGCGCAAGCGGCTTCCCCATGAGAACATCGTCTATTTCGGCGACACAGCGCGTGTGCCGTACGGCAGCCGAAGCCCGGAAAGCATCCTCCAATACGCCCGACAGGACATCGCATTCCTGCTGTCCAAGGACGTCAAGTGCATCATGGCTGCCTGCGGTACAGTGTCCAGCACCTATCCGGCCGATGAAGCCGCAAAGCTCCCCGTCCCCTATCTGGGGGTCGTGGACGCCGCCGCCCGGGAAGCCGCCTTTGTGACCCGGAATCGGAAAATCGGCATCATCGGCACGGCCGCGACCATCCGCTCCCGCAGCTACGAAAAGCTTCTCCGCAAGCTCGTGCCGGGCGTCGAGATCACCGCCCGCGCCTGCCCGCTCTTCGTGCCGTTGGTGGAGGCGGGCTATGTCGACCACAGCAGCGAGGACAAACAGCAGGTCACCAAGCTCGTCATCGCCCAATACCTGACCGAAGTGCGGGATGCAGGCGTCGACACCTTGATTCTCGGCTGCACTCACTATCCCCTGCTCAAGACGATGGTCGGCGAGTTCATGGGACGGGAAGTCACCTTGGTCGACCCGGCAAAGACAGCGGCGCACCACCTCGAGCGTCTGCTCAGTGAGCGCGGCCTGCGTGCCGACCACCCCGCAGGACAGGCACATTTCTATGTCAGCGATGTGCCGGACAGCTTCGCCCAGACCGCCGACCTTTTCCTCGGCGAGTACAAGGG
>CAVJGY010000196.1:0-2203 GCA_963648915.1 Acutalibacteraceae bacterium
GTGTCGGATAGCCGTGGAATGCGAAGATGATGGGCTTATCCTTGGTGAAGATGGCGTTGTAATCAGCATCGGACAGGCCGTGCGGATGCTTGGTGTTGGGTTCCAGCTTCATCAGGTCGACAACATTGACGACGCGGATCTTCAGCTCGGGCATTGCATCCCGCAGGATGGTGACAGCGGCCAGCGTTTCGAGGGTGGGCGTATCGCCGCAGCAGGCCATGACGATGTCCGGCTCTTCGCCTGCATCGGTGGAGGCCCAGCCCCAGATGCCGACGCCCTGTGTGCAGTGCTTGACGGCCTGCTCCATCGTCAGCCATTGCGGGCGGGGATGCTTGGAGGTCACCAGCACGTTGACGTAATCACGGCTGCGGATGCAGTGGTCGAAGCAGCTCAGCAGGCAGTTCGTATCCGGCGGCAGGTACAGGCGAACGACGTCAGCCTTTTTGTTGGCGATATGGTCGAGGAAGCCGGGGTCTTGATGAGTGTAGCCGTTGTGGTCCTGCTGCCAGACGTTGGAGGACAAAATCAGGTTCAGAGAAGCGATGCTCTGACGCCACGGCAGCTGATTGCAGACCTTGAGCCACTTTGCGTGCTGGGCGACCATCGAGTCGACCACGCGGATAAAGCTTTCATAGCTTGCGAAGAAGCCATGACGACCGGTCAGCAGATAGCCTTCCAGCCAGCCCTCGCAGAGGTGCTCGGACAGCATGGAGTCCATGATGCGGCCATCGTTTGCAAGGAATTCGTCGTTCGGGACGATGGTAGAGTTCCAGTCACGCTCGGTGGCCTCGAAGCACTTGTACAGGCGGTTGGACATGGTCTCGTCCGGTCCGAAGATGCGGAAGTTCTTTGCGTCCGCATTCAGCTTGAACACATCGCGGATGTAGCCGCCCAGTTCGATCATATCCTGCTTTTCAACACTGCCGGGGAATGGAATGTCCACCGCATACTGCTTGAAGTCCGGGGTGCGCAGGTCACGCAGCAGCTTGCCGCCGTTGGCGTGAGGATTGGCCGCAATGCGGCGGTCGCCCTTGGGCGCAAGCTCCTGCAGCTCGGGAATGAGTGCGCCGTTCTCGTCGAACAGCTCCTCCGGGTGGTAGCTTTTCAGCCACGCCTCAATTTGCTTCAGATGCTCCTCCTGATGGGGCGTGCCGAGGGTGATGTCGATGGGGACTTGGTGTGCGCGGAACGTGCCCTCGATGGGTTTGCCGTCGACCACCTTCGGGCCAGTCCAGCCCTTGGGGGTGCGCAGGACGATCATCGGCCACTGGATGTGCTCCAGCTTTTCGCCGGAACGGGCACGCGTCTGAATGTCGTGAATTTCATGGATGACGGCATCCAGCGTGTCGGCCATCTTCTCGTGCATCGTCATCGGGTCGTCGCCCTCGACGAAGTAGGGCTTCCAAGAGCAGCCCTTGAAGAAGCTTTCAATCTCCTCGTGGGTCATGCGGCCGAACACAGTCGGGTTGCTGATTTTGTAGCCGTTCAGGTGCAGAATAGGCAGAACTGCGCCGTCGCCCACCGGGTTCAGGAATTTGTTGGACTGCCAAGAGGTCGCCAGAGGGCCGGTCTCAGCCTCGCCGTCGCCGACGGTGCAGGCAACGATGAGGTCGGGGTTATCGAAGGCCGCACCAAACGCATGAGCGATGGAGTAGCCCAGCTCGCCGCCCTCGTTGATAGAACCCGGAGTTTCGGGTGCAACGTGAGAGGAGATGCCGCCGGGGAAAGAGAACTGCTTGAACAGCTTCTTCATGCCCTCTTCATCGCGGCTGATATTGGGATAAACTTCGCTGTAAGTGCCGTCCAGATAGGCGTTTGCGACAAAGAAGTTGCCGCCGTGACCCGGGCCGGAGATCAGCACCATGTCCTGATCGTATTGCTTGATGATGCGGTTCAGGTGGACATAGACGAAGTTCTGTCCGGGCACAGTGCCCCAGTGACCGACGATCTTCTTTTTCACGTCGTCACGGGTCAGCGGACGGCGGAGCAGGGGGTTGTCCAGCAGGTAGAGCTGACCGGCGGCCAGATAGTTCGACGCACGCCAATAGGCGTCGATTTTTTTCAGTTCAGTTTGAGTCATGGGTTACCTCCTTATCTTTATGCAAACGGATTCTCCGTGGGATACGGCAAATTTTTCGGCTGGTTGTAGGCGATATCGGCGATGCCGAGGAACTTGAACACCTCGAACAGTGCCTTGCCATAG
>CAVJGY010000196.1:2241-3344 GCA_963648915.1 Acutalibacteraceae bacterium
GATTTGGGCTGATTGTATGCGATATCGGCGATGCCGAGGAACTTGAACACCTCGAACAGTGCCTTGCCATAGTGACCGAAGGCCACTGCGCCGTGGTGCGGATAACGCTTCTGGATCAGCACATGGCGGTAGAAGCGGCCCATCTCCGGGATATCAAAGATGGCGATGCCACCGAAAGACCGGGTGTGGACGGGCAAGATCTGACCCTGTGCGATGTAGGCGCGCAGGTCGCCGTCACTGTCACACTGCAGGCGGTAGAAGGTGACGTCACCGGGGGCAATGTCACCCTCGAGAGTGCCGCGCGTGAAGTCCGGGTCACTGCCGGCAGGCTCGAGCAGACGGTGCTGGATGAGCTGGTATTTGACCGCTCGGTCGGAGCACATCTTGCTGCTGGGGGTGTTGCCGCAGTGGAAGCCCATGAAGGTGTCGGTCAGGCGGCAGTCGAACTTACCGGAGATGTCCTCATCGTAGATGTACTGGGGCACGCTGTTGTTGATGTCCAGCAGGGTGACGGTATCGCCGGAAACGCACATGCCGATGTACTCGCTCAGTGCGCCGTAGATATCGACCTCGCATGCCACCGGGATTCCCCGGGAAACAAGACGGCTGTTGACGTAGCAAGGCTCAAAACCGAACTGCGAGGGGAACGCAGGCCAGCACTTGTCTGCAAAGGCGACGTATTTTTTACTGCCCTTGTGCTTCTCTGCCCAGTCCAGCAGGGTCAGCTCAAACTGCGCCATCCGCACGCTCAGGTCAGGATAGTAGCGGCCCTCGCCCATCTCAGCGGCCATGTCTGCGCAGACAGCAGGGATGCGGGGGTCGCCCTCGTGCTCCTTGTAGCTCACCAGCAGGTCGAGCTCGGAATTTTCCTCGACCTCAACGCCCAGCTCATACAGTCCCTTGATGGGTGCATTGCAGGCGAAGAAGTCCTGCGGACGTGGGCCAAAAGTAATAATTTTCAGGTCCTTGATGCCCAGAATTGCACGGGCGATGGGAATGAACTCAGCCATCTTGTCCGCAATTTCCGTCGCAGTGCCGACCGGATACTCCGGGATGTAGCCTTTCAGGTGGCGCATCCCTAGATTATAGGAGCAGTTCAGCAT
>CAVJGY010000197.1:0-1247 GCA_963648915.1 Acutalibacteraceae bacterium
CCTTCAGATATGCGAAGGCGTTCTGGATGACAGCGGCGTCGGTGGAGAAGGCACTGGACAGGACGTCGCCTTTGAGCATGACGAGGGCGAACACGAACACGCCGAAGAACAGACCTACGCCGATGCCCGTGAACATCGACTGCTTGGCACGCTTCTGATTGCCTGCGCCGACGTTCTGGGAGACGAAGGAGGCCATCGACTGCATCAGCGCGCTGGGGATGAGCATCGCAAAGTTGACGATCTTACTTGCGACGCCGTAGCCCGAGGAGGCCTCCAGACCCAGACGGTTGACGAAGGCACAGAGCGCGAGGAAGGAGACCTGCGTCAGGAACTCCTGCAGAGCCAGCGGAAGGCCGATGGAGAGGAACTTCTTGCACTGGGGGTTCAGCCGGAAATCCGACTTTTTGATGGCGAACAGACCCTTCTTTTTCAGCAGCAGGACGACCGCGCAGACGACGCTGATGGCCTGTGCGAAAACCGTTGCCAGTGCCGCGCCCGCTGCATCCAGATGCAGTCCGGCCACCAGCAGCAGATCACCGAAGATGTTGACGATGCAGGCCACCAGAACGAAGAGAAGCGGAGACTTGCTGTCGCCCAGACCACGAAAAATCGCCGACAGCACGTTATAAGCGACGATAAAGAAGATGCCGCAGCCGCAGATCCGGACATAGCTTGCGGTCAGGTCGACGGCCTCGGCCGGGGCTTGCATCAGGACCGAGATGAGCCGGGCAAAAAAGACCAGCAGAACGAACAGCACCGCCGCCATGACCGCGAACACGATGGTCGCGCCGCCAATGACCGAGCCGATGAACTCCGGCCGCTTTTCGCCCAGATAGCGGGCGATCAGCACCGTGACGCCCATTGCGAACTGGATGACAACGAAGGTGACGAGGTTGAGCACCTGACTGCCCGTCGAAACGGCGGACAGGCCGGAGGTCGAGCCGAACCGACCCACCACCAGCAGGTCGACTGCGCCGTAGGCCGCCTGCAGAATCAGCGCGCCCAGAATCGGCAGCATGAACAGAGCAAGCTTTTTCAGGATGCTGCCCTGCGTAAAATCGTTTTTCTCACTTTTCAAGACAATTTCTCCTTTCACACATTACCTGATGGAATTTCTCGATGGTGCGTATCATGCACTCGGCGTCCTCCTCGGAGATGTCCTCCATATAGGGGACGAGCGTGTTGAAGTACTCCTTGTCGTACTTCTGCGAAAGCTGGCGTCCGGCCTCTGTGACCGAGATGTAGGT
>CAVJGY010000197.1:1257-3327 GCA_963648915.1 Acutalibacteraceae bacterium
TCACCCGGCCGTCCTCCGGCGAGGCGATCTTTTTCAGGTAGCCCTTCGTCTCCATCTCCTTGACGGTTCGGGTCACGCCGGGACGCGGGAGACTCAGAGTGTCGCTGATGTCGGACACCTTCACGGAAATATTCTGACGTTCCAGCGTCAGAATGACATCCAGATATTGGATATAGGACGACGTGACCCCCGCAGGCAGAGCCGGAAGCATCTCTCTTGCACGCTTGGCCTGATAGCAGGCGTCCATCATCCGTTTGATAAGCTCGACGGTCATGGAAGCTCCTTTCTTGGTAGTTATCAGAGTTAATTACCATTGATAATTATATGAAGATTCTGGAAATTGTCAAGTCCCTTTTGCAAAGTCCCGCAAATTTATTTTTGCAAAACAAAAAAGATGCCGTACCGCGAACAAATCGCAATACGACATCTCTTGATTTTTAGAACGAGCCTACGCGTGTTTTACTCAAACACCGTAGCCCTTGCTCTTGATGGTCTCGACGACCTGCGAGACGTACTTCTGGCAGGTGTCGTGGTCGGGAGCTTCCACCATGACACGGACGACAGGCTCGGTGCCGGACTCGCGCACCAGAATGCGTCCGGTGTTGCCCAGAGCCTCGGCGACGGCCTTGACTGCGGCCTGCACTGCCTCGTCGTTCTGTGCGGCCTTCTTGTCGGTGACGCGCACATTCTCGAGCACCTGCGGATAAATTTTCAGGGGAGCGGCAAGCTCGCTCAGGTGTTTCTTCTTTGCCAGCATGACTTCCATCATCTTCAGGCTCGTCAGGATGCCGTCGCCGGTGCTGGCGTACTTGGAGAAGATGATGTGGCCGCTCTGTTCGCCACCGATGCGGCAGCCGTTCTTTGCCATGTATTCGTAAACGTACTTGTCGCCGACAGCGGTCTTTGCGTAGCCGATGCCAAGCTCGTCGAATGCCTTGTACAGGCCGAAGTTCGACATGACGGTGGTGACCACGGTGTTGTTCACCAGCTTGCCACGCTCCTTCATGTAGCAGCCGTAGATGTACAGGATGTGGTCGCCCGTGATGACATTGCCCTTTTCATCCACGCACAGGCAACGGTCTGCGTCGCCGTCATAGGCAAAGCCGACGTCCAGATGGTTCTCGACCACAAACTTCTGCAAGCCCTCGATGTGGGTCGAGCCTGCATTGTTGTTGATATTCGTGCCGTTGGGCTTGTTGTTGATGACATAGGTATCTGCGCCCAGTGCGTCAAAAACAGACTTTGCAATCGTCCAACTCGAGCCGTTGGCGCAGTCCAGACCGACCTTGACGCCCTTGAAAGAGTAGATGCCGAGGCTAATCAGGTAGCCCATGTAGCGGTTGCGGCCTGCCACATAGTCGACGGTGCAGCCGATGTGCTCGCGATGTGCGAAGGGCAGCTCCGGCCAATCCTGGTCGAAAACATGCAGCTTGCCGTCAATATAGTCCTCGACCAGCAGCAGAGTCTCTTCGGGCATCTTCTCGCCGTAGCAGTCAATGAGCTTGATGCCGTTGTCGTAGTACGGGTTGTGGCTGGCCGAAATCATGATGCCGCAGTCGAAGTCATCCACACGAGCAATATAGGCAACACTCGGAGTGGTGGTGACGTGCAGCAGATAAGCGTCTGCGCCGGAGGCGGTCAGGCCAGCGCAAAGGCTGTACTCGAACATGTAGCTCGAACGGCGGGTGTCCTTGCCGATGACGATGCGGGCAGGCTCATTGTTGCCGTTCCGCTGGCGGATCATGCTGTAGTACCAGCCCAGAAAACGACCCACTTTGTAGGCGTGGTCGGCAGTCAAATCAATACCGGCTTCGCCACGGAAGCCGTCAGTTCCAAAATATTTTCCCATGCTTTTGTTCCTCATCCAAAGAGTGATTAGCGGATACAATTTACATTATAGCTCAACTTGCCAAGAAAGACAACGCCTATCACCCAGTTGAAGGAGAAATTTACATGGAGGTCACAGCTTCCAGCCCGCAGCCTGTTTTCTGCCGCCGACGAATTCCGCATAAATGCCCGGCTGCTGGATGAGCTGCTCGTGCCTGCCCTGCTGAACGATGCGGCCATGGT
>CAVJGY010000198.1:0-3305 GCA_963648915.1 Acutalibacteraceae bacterium
CTGCTGCTTCGAGCCGCAGGCCGCCAGCGTATCACGGATGCCGCTTGCCATATCGTGGTTGAATTTTTCAATCAGGATGGTCTTTGCGCCCGCCTCGGCTGCGGCAGCAGCGGCGAAGCTGCCCGAAGAGCCTGCGCCGACGACCAGAACCTCGCACTCGACGGTGCTCTTGATGTCGCTTTCGGCAACTTCCGGCTCTTCGCCCAGCCAGTCGGCACTGCCTGCATCCTCTTCCAAGGGCTGCTCCGCCGGGTTGATGACTCCACCGCTGGCCTGCTGGATGCAGTCGGCCACTGCGTTCTGAACGGCCTTACTGGTGACGGTCGCACCCGTCACGCCGTCGATCTGGCTGGTCTGAGCGTTCATGACCTGCTCGATGAGTTTGTCCTTTGCGGCCTGACCGATGCTGTCCGTCTCACCGGAAAGATCCAGCTCGACCTTGGTGATGGTGTTTGCGTCGAAGGTGACGGTCGCGGTGATCTCCGACATGCCCTTTGCCGAAGAGGTGTAAGTGCCGGGCGTGTAGATGCCTGCGGCACTGCCCGAGCTGGCGGGCTTGCTGGCGGCAGATTCACAGGCGGTCAGTGCGCCTGCGGTGACACTGCCCATTGCAGCGGCGGCAGCGATTTTCAAAAAGCCTTTGCGCGAGATCTTTTCCATGAGAGTTCCGTCCTTTTCTTCTTGTCCTCTGTGCCCTGCCCTTTGCAGGACGCTTGTTTTCTCTTTGTTAAAAGTATCACATTTACTTTTTTCTGAAAAGGAGTTATAATCTCCCTATAGGTGACAAATAAAATTTGCGTTTGAGGAGGACAGCATGACGATCCAACAGCTGCAATATTTTCTCGCGGTCTGCGAGGACTTGAACTTCACCCGCACGGCCGAGCGGCTGTATCTGAGCCGTCAGGCACTCCGGATGAGCATCTCCGCGCTGGAAAAGGAGCTTTGCGGCGAGCTTTTCCGCAACACCCATAACCACCTCACACTGACCGAGAAGGGCGAGCACTTTCGTGCACAGGCCGCACCTGTGGTGGCGCAGTTCGAGCAGCTCTGTGCGCAGGCCTATCAGGACATCCGGTCTGAGCCGCTCCGGTTCGGCGTGAGTGTCGCCCTTGTCCCGGATTATCTGCCGATGCTGGGCGACGAACTGGACGCCTTCCGGAAAAAGTACCCGGGCATCCCCCTCGACATGATATCCCTTTCCAATGACGCGGTCCTCGACCAACTGGAAAACGGTCAGCTGGATGCTGGCCTTATCATGGATTTGGGCGGCACTGTGTCCGGCATCCAGCGGACAGCTCTGACCCAGCACACCATCTCGGTTCTGGTCTCGCGCGGCAGTCCCTTCTGGGAACGCGAGAGCATCCAGCCCCATGAGCTGGACGGCCAGCACCTTCTTGTGCCGGGGCTTCGGCCTGAGCCGCTTTCCCCGTTCTGGAGCATCCTCAAGGAGAGCGGATGCCGCCCGCAGGTCGAGATCGGCGAAAAGTTCTATCAGGTGCGCTATCTCGTACAGGAGCAGGGCTATCTCGCCATCGACCGTCTCGAAAGTTCGGCGGTTCGGGAGACCGACCCCATCCGGGACGTCATCCTCGAGGGTCTGCCGCCCATCTGCGCGGCGTTCTTGCAGGCCAAAACCGCGAAAAACAGCTGTGTCGACCTTCTCCGGGAGCACTTGCAGCAACAGTTGAAGAATTATCCCCTCTAAAAAGAAAAGCATCTGCGATTTCCGTTTTCAAACCGGGTGAATCGCAGATGCTTTTTTGGTTGATACGTTAGTTCGCGGCGTAGGCACTGCCGGGCGTCCACGCATTCGCGGCGGAATACTTCGCGTGGTTGCGCAGGTAGGTCACCCATGCGCCGTAGCCGTTGCCTGCCGAGAGGTGCACGCCATCCGGTGCGGCAAGGACTTCTTTCAGGTTGCCCTCACCGTCGGCCAGCGTCTCCCACAGGTCAAGGTAAACGCAGCCCTTCGACGCGGCAAGCTGCGCCAGCTGCTCGTTCACCGAGCGGACAACATCGCTTGCAAGGCCGGGCTTTTCAGCGGCGGCCTCCGGGCGCACCGGGGGGATGGACTCGACATAGATCGTACAGCCGGGCAAGGTCTGGTTCAGCAGGTCGAGCATCTGGCCGTAATAGGCAAGAAATCGGTCTGCCGCGCCCAAGGTCGTCAGGGTGTTCGTGCCCAGCAGGATATACAGCTTCTTGGGTTGTGCCGCCGCCAGAACATCCAACGCGATTTCTTCGCCGCGAACGCTGCTCTTGACTGCACTACGATTGACGATGGCATCCGGGCCGACGCCGGTGTAGCCGCAGATGAGTGCCCCGCCGAGGTTGATATTATAATCGGAGAAGCCCACAGTCAGGCTGTCGCCGAGGAATGCCGCATCCGCAAAATAGCTCAGGTCGACCTGTCCGCAGCCGGGCTGACGAATGACACTGCTGTCGTAGGCCTTGACGGTGTACGCCCCCGCTGTCTGCCGGGCCGGGCCGAAGTGTTCCAGCGTGACGGCCTCTGCTCCGGTGTTGTCGTCCGGCACAGCCGCATCATCTCCGCCTGCGGAGTCCGTGCTGTCGGCGGTGTCAGCGGCCGTGTTCCCCTGCATCGGGAGGGGCGCAAGGATGTTTTCCGCCGTGCCCACCGCGATGTCCGTCTGCGTCTCCCCGGCCTTCTGGCCGTTCTCGAGGATGGCCGTGATCGCCAGCGACAAGACCAAAATTGCGATGATGACCCCCACCAATTGAAGCTTTCCGCTGATGCTTCCGTGTCTGCTTCTCCGGCGGGAGGTATGATAGTCGTGTGAAATTCCCATAGTTCTTCTTCCCAGCTTTCCTCTGCGCGATCTGTTCAAGGGGTAGTCTGCCCCGGTATTTTCCAAATAATCCGGTCAAAAACAGGATTTTTGCTGTGCAGACCCCATTGTATCATAAATTTTTTGCCTGTGCAACCAATTAGGGCTTGCATACAACAGGCAAAACAGGTACAATAGAAGCACAGCAATTTGAACACTTTACTCGAAGTGCTTACACATGCTGTATGTTTTTTGTACTACTTGCAACCGTTTTGTTGGCCGTCTGGCCTTTGTGCGCAGTGCAGGGCGCGCAGGCCGCTGAAAAAGGACGGTGCGGACAGCGGTTGCAGGGAAGTGAAAATTTGTCGAAATGATACGAAGGAGGTTCTCATGGCCAAGAATGTGATCATCGGCCAGAGCGGTGGCCCGACCGCCGTTATCAATTCCAGCCTCGCAGGTGTCTACAAGGCTGCATGCAGTCTGGGTGCGGACAAGGTCTACGGCATGAAGTACGGC
>CAVJGY010000199.1:0-3263 GCA_963648915.1 Acutalibacteraceae bacterium
ACCTACGAGTTGTTCCCCGGGGTGGCGTTGAGCTTCAATGATTTCCACATGGCGTCGTTTGATTCCAAGTTTACCACAAAACAACGGCTGTTCGTCATCGACTACTGCCGGGAGGGGCGGATGGAGTACGCCGCGACGGAAAACGCCCTGTCCTACATCAAAGCGGGGGATTTGAAGCTCGACCGCCGCCTGACCCATCAGGGCCGCTTCGTGTTTCCGTCCAGCCATTACCACGGCATCACGGTGGGGCTGGACTTGGACGTTGCGGAGACCTCGCTTGCGGAGCAAATGCCGGATTTTCCGGTGACGCCGACGGCTCTGCTGGAAAAATTTCAGTTGGGAAAGTACCCGCGGGTCTTTCACAGCGGGGAGCTGCCCGAGCGGGTGTTCGAGGAGATGTACCATGTGCCCGAGAGCATCCGTTTCGCTTATCTGAAAATCAAGGTGCTGGAACTGCTTCTCTATTTGCAGGCGATGGAGGTGCCCGCCGCCGAGGAATCTCCCTATTTTTACCGGACACAGGTGGAAAAGGTCAAGGCTATCCGGGACTATTTAGCCGCAAACCTGACCGAGAACCACTCGCAGGCGGAGCTGTCCGAACGGTTCGACATCCCGCTGACCGCCATGAAAAGCTGCTTCAAGTCGATTTATGGGGTCAGCATCGGGGCGTGGGTGACGTCCTGCCGGATGGACAGGGCGGCGCAGCTGTTGCAGCAGGGAAAGAGCGGCGGAAGTGTGGCGGAGGTCGCCGCCGCAGTGGGATATGACAGCGCGAGCAAGTTTGCGGCCGCGTTCAAAAAGGCCACCGGAA
This sequence comes from Acutalibacteraceae bacterium, assembly GCA_963648915.1. Classification (GTDB taxonomy): domain Bacteria; phylum Bacillota; class Clostridia; order Oscillospirales; family Ruminococcaceae; genus Faecalibacterium. The sequence continues at coordinate 812 of CAVJGY010000199.1, forward strand.
GGACGCCCTTGGAATACCGGAACGAGATTCGTCAGGAGGGAAAACGATGAAGGAAAAGAAATCCAGCTGGACAAACGCACTGTTTGCCTATGCGAAAAATGCAAAAGGGGAGCTGGGGGCGTCGGTCGTCCTGTCCGTCCTCAGTATCCTGCTGGGGTTGGTGCCATTTTACTGCATGTACCGGGTCATCTGCCTGTTTGCGGTGGGAACGGCCACGACACAGGCGGTGGTGCGCTGGTGTCTCTGGTCGCTGGCGGCGTATATCGGAAAGGTGGTCTGCTTCACCCTGTCCACAGGCATTTCCCACCATGCGGCCTACCACATTTTGGAGGGTCTGCGTCTGCGCTTGGTGGAGCGTTTTCTCCATGCACCGCTGGGCGAGGTGCAGAAGCATTCCATCGGTGAGATCAAGAGCATCATGGTAGATAAAATTGAGAACATCGAGCCGCCCTTAGCGCACATGATCCCCGAGGGTGCGGGGCATATCGTCCTGCCCGTCGTCAGTATCGCGGCATTGGCCTGCATCGACTGGCGGCTGGCGTTGGCGTCGTTGGTGACCTTCCCGGCGGCGATGGTCTGCATGATGCTCACCTTCGTTATCAGCGGCAAGAGCTTCCAAATTTACGACGCGTCCAACGCCGCCATGAACAGTACCATCGTGGAGTACATCGAGGGCATCGAGGTCATCAAGGCGTTCGGCCGTGCGGGTGTCTCCTACGAAAAATATGCGAAGTCCATCACCGATTTCCGGACGTTTGTAGTGAAGTGGCTGTCCAGTACATGGGTGACGATGAAACTTGCCTTCGCGCTCTTTCCGTCTACCCTGATCGGTACGCTTCCGGTCAGCCTGTGGCTGGCCGAACGGGGCATCATCTCCGCACCGCAGGCGGCGTTGGCGGTCATGCTGTCCATGTCGATGGTCGGGTCTCTGGCAAAGCTGGAAGTGTTCTCGGAGAACATGCGTCAGGTCAAGGCGACCGTCGAAAGCTTGGAGGAGTTTCTGACGATGAAGGAACTGCCCGAACCCTCCGCGCCCGCCGAGGTGCAGGGAACGGGCGTCGAGTTGAAAAATGTCCACTTCTCCTATACCGCAGACGGCCCGGAGGTGCTTCACGGCATCGATCTGAGCCTTCCGCAGGGCAGCTTCACGGCGTTGGTCGGGCCGTCCGGCGGCGGTAAATCCACCGTGGCGAAGCTCATCGCCCGGTTTTGGGACGTCACGGATGGCAGTATTGAAATTGGCGGTGTGGATGTGCGAAACATGCCCCTTTCTCAGCTGTCGGGCTTGGTGAGCTTCGTCACGCAGGACAACTACCTGTTCCGTTGCTCTCTGCTGGAAAATATCCGTCTGGGAAACCCCAAGGCGACGGATGAAGAGGTCAAGGCCACCGCAAGAGCCGCACAGTGCGAGGAATTCATCGAGAAGCTCCCGCAGGGCTACGACACCCCGGCGGGCGAGGCTGGAAAGCGGCTTTCGGGCGGCGAGAAGCAGAGAATCGCCATCGCCCGAATGCTCTTGAAGAATGCACCCATCGTCATTCTGGACGAGGCGACGGCCTTCACCGACCCGGAGAACGAGGACAAAATTCAGCAGAGCATCGCCGCCCTCACCAAGGGCAAGACACTGCTCGTCATCGCACACCGCCTGTCGACCATCCGGAACGCGGACAACATCGTGGTCCTGAAAGAGGGTCGCGTTCTGGCACAGGGCAGACAGGAGCAACTGCTGGAATCCTGCCCGCTCTACCGCGAGATGTGGAAGGCGCACATTGGCGCGAAGGCGTGGGCGGTCTTGTCCACCGGAAAGGAGGAATGAGCGATGTTCAAAACCGTTAAGCGCATCATCGACTGGTGCGGCGAATTCAAGGGCAAGCTCTACGCGGGCTTCGTGGTGTCGTTTTTCTCCCACCTGTTCACGGCTCTGCCCATCATGGTGGCGGCCTATACGGTCGGCCTGCTGCTGGAATCGGCCATGAACGGCACGCCGTTTGATTCCAGCTGGGTCTGGAAAAGCCTCGTTCTGCTGTTGGTTCTGGTCTTTCTGCGGTTTTTGTTTGATTATCTCCGCGCCCGGTTTCAGGAGGCCATCGGCTATGAGCTGGTCGCCCGTGACCGTCTGGCCGTGGGTGACGCCCTCAAGCGGGTGTCGCTGGGCTATTTCCAGCAGGTGAGCACAGGCAACATCCTCAACTCCCTGACGACTGGCCTTGGAACGCTGGAAGGAATGGGCATCCGGATGATCGACAACTTCGTGGGCGGCTACCTGAACTTTGCAGTCGTCCTTCTGAGTCTGCTGGTGTTCAGCCCGCGCACGGCACTCATTGCAGTGGCGGCGGCAGCGGTGTCGCTGGTGTTCCTGCTGGCGATCTCCCATTACAGCGCGCAGAATGCCCCCGTGGAAGCACAGGCCAACCGGGACATGACCGGGGCGATTCTGGAATATGCCCGGGGT